>WQUU01000153.1 GCA_009781925.1 Bacillota bacterium
CTCATGCTGCCCGACTCATCCAGCACCAGACCCACCGCCAGTTGCGGCGCGTCGGACGGCAGCGCGTTTTTGTAAAACACATGACCATCGTTTCGGGGCAGCGCGTGTGTGTCCAGCCGCCTTCCGATCAGGAGTCCTGTCTGTTTCCCGCCGCGGCGCTTGTCTTGCAGCTGCTGCGTAATGGACTGCTGTAACTGTTTTGAGATGTACAGCAGCGGCGGCGAAGCCTCTTTGTATTGCTCGATGAGGTCTTCCGGCAATTCCGTGATGCGGTGGACCGTTTTAGGTACGCCGCTGTGGATGTCGCCGTAGGAGATTCCGTTGGCCAGCTCGTTGAGCTCTGCGGTGCGGGCTGATTCCAGTTCGGTATGGACCGCGGTTTCCGCCATATTGTCCAGGATACGCTCAATGTCTTTGGCGGCCCGGTCATATCCTGCGCCGGCATAGGCGTTGTCATCTGCGGTCTCTCCGCCGACAGGCTCGGACAACCGGTCGGTCTGCGTCAGCGGAATCCGTCCGGTTTCCTCGGCCGACACTTCCTGCGCAGACTGTTTCTCGCTTTTTCCTGTATCAGCGGATATGTCGCTCAGCGGATCGGCTGCGGGCGTTTCATCTTCGGGCTCCGTGCTGTCCGGGCTTCCCGGCGATTCCACGGATCCTTCCTGTTCCTGCGCGCCGGAGGATTCCGCTGCCTGCTGTGCGGTGGCGGCTCGTTTCGACGCGGCCGCCGGCTGAGTTTGGCCGCCGGACGGTTCCTGTACGGGTGCGGTGTCTCCGGCCGCCTCCCGGCTTGCGCCCGAAAGCTCGGACATCAGTTGGGATACAATGTCCGAAGCGGAAGTGGCGGCGCCGGACTGGGTTGCGTTTTGCGCCTGCTGTTCGCACAAGTCCAGGAAATCCTTGATATACGGCCAACAACGGACAATGATAGTGTTGACGGACACCAATCTCTCTTTGAAGGATGAATTGGATATGGCATTGTCGATCTCACCCAGGAGGGAAAAGATGAGTTGTACCCGTTCATCAGAAAGCGGTTCGTCGCCGTATTTGAGTTCGCCCCATTTTGCGTAGGACAGCATCAGGCTTGTAATACTCAGCCAGATGTGACTGCCTGACGATTCACTTTCGATCATTTGCGTCAGGGTCGGCGTATTCTCAAACAGAGTATCCCGCAGCGCGGCGAGGCCGTATCCCAGAACCCCCGGGTATCGGGAAAGCATCTTGCCTTCGATATACCCGTCCTCCAGGATGTTCCTGACCTGATGAAATACCGATAGCATAGCGTTCATATACTTGGGATCTTTTTTGATGTAATCCCAAATGTCCGCTTCGTGCCTGCGTTCATCGGCGTTCCGCAGCAGGGGCTTTTCCGGGTACCAATAGCCGGCTTCGAATTTGTTCAACTGGGTTTGGCTGGCCAGAAAATCTGTATAGAGGATGTGCCCGAGCTCATGCGCGAACAAGCCGCACACGACGTCGTACCGATCCTGCCGGGAACGCTTTTTCGTTACAAATGAATGACCCGCGTTGATCCAGATGAACTCGTTTTCGGTACAGGCCAAATTGGGGTTTTTAGGTTCCCAGACGATCCGCAGCTTGATTCTGCGGCTGTACCCGTATCGTTTGGTCTGCACGGCCGCCATGTCAGCGAAGTGTCCCGCAAGAATGCGGGACACGAAAAACTGACGGTCGGTGATGGTTTTTTTCTTTTGTTCGATCAGCTGCCTGACCTTTTTATGACTGACTCCCATGGGGAGTTCCTCCTTTCATTATGCGCCCGCTTTTTTGCGTGTCGGCGCGAAGATGGGTTCCAACGCGGCGGCGATCAGCGATTCGCGTGATTCGCTGTCGGCGGTGGCTTTGCTGATCACGGTGACCAGCGCGGATTGATAGGCGTCACCCGTGATTTCCGTACTGATGATCCAGTCGATCAGGCCGCGCATACCGACGGAGCCGTCCGTGATACCGTTTTTATGGCAGTAGTCCGCCATATCGTTCACGACCTGCACCATCTGCGAGACCATATAATCGTCCTCACAGCCGGTAACGCTCATAGCCCGTTGGGTCATGACTTCCGGGGAGGGCAGATCAATGTCCAGCACCAGACTCATCCTATCGACGACGCTCTGATTGATTCCGCGGCAGCCTTCGTAATCCACGTTTGTGGTTACTACCACGACCGCGTCGGGATGCCGCCGGATGATTTCGCCGGTCGGAAGCGTGATGTTGCCGGATTGTTCCAGCAGGGAGTTGAGACCCACCAGAACGCCGGGCTGAATGATGGTCGCCGGTTCCTGCACCTCGATTACCCATCCGTATTTCAATGCGCGGATGAAGTCGGTCTCCACGTAGCTATAGGTCTGGCCGGCGGTTTTGTTTTCCGTTTTGACCGCGCAGAGCTGCTGAACCTTTTCGGTCACCATACTCATCACGGCCGCCATGCAATCCTGAGATGACGCGTTTGCTTTACTGATTCCGGTGAGTTTGGCATAGACGCCTTCCGGGTCATAGTCCATGTCGTCCAGTTCCGGCAGACCCATCAGCTTGAACACGTTCTCATACGTGACGCCGCCCATGGATTGCAGTTCCTTGCGCTGCGCGTCCAGCTCGGCGTCTCCCGTAGTCGCCGAATCGGTGTCGGGGAACATCATTCCGATGAAGTCGTACACCTCGGTATTGGCCGAACAGGTATACAGCACATAGGGCAGACCCAAACCCGCGGCAATCGCTTTTGCGCCGGCGGTCTTTCCGGTTCCGGCGGGACCCCTCAGCAAAAAGTTGCGCATGGGCGCCGATTTTCCGGTGGTGGTCTGTGCGTGTCTGCACACGCTGACAACCTCCTGCGGCAAGATGTACCACGGTTCCAGCACAGGCACCAGTTTTTGTTCCTTCGGGTTCAGCGTCCGGCCGGGATTCAGCGGATAGTTTCCGACGAAATCGTTGTGATCCACCGTTTCCATCGGCGCAAATACAGGCGCCGCCGCGGAATGGGCGAAGATCGTGAACTCGCCGCAGATCACCTGTTTCGGCTCGAATACGCCCGAATCTAAGTGCATCTGAGAGATGCGGGTGATGTTGCCTGAATTTTCGATGTTGACCTTAACATGGGCCGGGCAGATATCATCGCTGATCCGCCGGTAAGCGTTGTCACAGAGCATCGCCAGGTCTGCGGAAGCGGCTTTCATGTCCGTGAAACCGGCAAGATAATGGTTGTAAAAAGATTCAAGATGGTCCTGGAACTCCTGGTCCGACATCAATGTGGGGAGCAAAGCCAGCAACAACCCGGCGCCGTCACGCGCCTTGTTGCCGACAATGTACTGTTCGATTGATTCCGTATTGACATCGTAGACACAGGATTGGATGCTGCCGCTGACGGAGTCGTATACGGAGATATGGTATTTGTCCGCCTCTGACGACTTATACTCCGATACGGTTTTCGTGTCCTGCGTCCCGAGGGCGCCTTGCCCCTTTCCGTCTTTAAGCTGACAGAATGCAAGCACGGCTTTGCTCACGGTGGAAGTCAGTTTGGCGTTGGTGCCGTCACCGTATGTTGAACTGACATTGACCGTTTTGCTTTTAAGCGTATCGAAGGGCGAAGGCAGGTCGCGGTTGAAAACAAATAGTTTGGAACTCATATGGTTATTTCCTTTCTGCAGTTTGACTGCGATGAATGATTTGGATTCCGTCCTCGGTGATCTCCGCGCTGTAAAACCCGCTGTGTACGAGTTCATCGCAGATATCGCTCCAGCTTTCCCTGGCCGGCAGCTCATCCGACGGAATCAGAAATGTGCTTTCGCCCCCGGCGATGGCGTCGTTGCACTGTTGGTTGAGTTTCAGCGTGTTGCTTTCCACCCACTCAAAAGCCATCAGACCGTAATTGACGTGTGACGGATCCTCATCCGTTTCTGTGACGGGTTCCTCCGCGTCCGGCTGTCCGGCGCTTGCCGTTTCAAAGCGCAATGCCTTGAATTGAAGGTTAGAAATAAGCACCTCCGCCTTGCGGTATCCGCCTGCGCGGTTGAGGAGAATACAGACTGTGTTCCCTTCAGCGATGGCCGTCATCGGGTTCGGCGTATGCCATACCCATCTGGCGTCGGGATAGAGTGCCGTGAGATATTCCGTAATCCGCCGCTGGATCAATCCGAAGGCCCGGCGCAGGATGTCCTGTTCCGTGTCCGGCTTTTCCGGCTGCGGCTGCGGCGCCGCGGGTTCCACGATCACCGGTTTGGGTTTGAGGAACAGCAGGCGGATCACGCAGATGAACAGCAGGATTACGGCTAAGAACACGAGCGGCCACAGACGGGTGATGAAAAACAGAAGGATCATCAGACCGAGGAAGATTATGACCTCATGGGTAATCCTCCGTTTGAAATCCTTATTCATCTGTAACGCTCCCTTCGGACCGCTCCGGCAGATAGATGTGCGCGAAGTAGTGCATCCGGCCGCTGAATTTTTGAATGATCACGGCGGCTGCCGGTTCTTTTGGATCCCGCAGGATACCGGCATAACAATCGCGTATGAGACTGCGGGCGAACTCGGCCTGGCCGAAAACAACAACACCAAAATCTCCGCTGCCCCGGGACGATAACGCTTCGGAGAATTCATAGGGGTCGGTATACATCAGGATGGTGTGCTGCGCTTCCGGGCCGATGCTGTTTATCAAAGCACGGATTTGATTCTCCGTGAGCGCGCCGTTGGTGCG
>WQUU01000154.1 GCA_009781925.1 Bacillota bacterium
TACGGCCAAAGCCCCGCCGGCGGCGACACGGCATTGGTCGGCGCAGCGCAGAATGAGAGAGCCCAAACGGCGCAGTTCCTCCTTGAGCAGGCCCACGGCATTGGTCAGCTCGTCGCCGCGCAGGGAGTTGGAACAGCAGAGCTCGGCGAAATAGGGGCTTACGTGGGCCGGGGTCATTTTTTGCGGTTTCATCTCGATCAAACGCACCGGGATGTCCCGAACCGAGAGCTGGTACGCGCACTCGCTGCCGCTGAGCCCCGCGCCGATCACGGTGACGGGCGTCATTTGCTCTTCTTCCGGGTTGTCTTTGCCGTTGTCTTTGTGGTTTTTTTCGGTGCGCCTTCCGCCTTCTCCGCCTTTTTCCGGTAACCGCGCTGATCCTCCGGCAAGAAGGCCGCGCAGCCGGGATTCTCGCAGAAGGGTTTTTTCGCCCCGCGGCCGCTGAGTTTAAACAGCGTCTGATCGCAGACGGGACAGTTATCCTTTGTCGGCACGTCCCAGGTCATAAAGCCGCAGTCCCTGCCGCGTTCGCAGGCGTAGTAGGTGTGGCCGTTTTTGGAGGTGCGCTTTAGAATACGGCTGCCGCACTTCGGGCATTTGCCCGGCATCTCCACCACCAGCGGCTTTGTAAAGTTACATTCAGGGTAGCCGGGGCAGGCCAAAAATCTGCCGAACCTGCCGCTCTTCACAACCAGCTGCCGGCCGCATTTGTCGCAAATCTCATCGGATACCTCATCCGGTACCTTGATTCGCTGACCGTCCAGCGCGTTCTCCGCGCTCTTTAATTCGCTGTCAAACCCGCCGTAGAAGTCGCCCAGAATGCTCTTCCAGGGGCGGCTGCCCGCCTCGACGCTGTCCAGCTCATCCTCCATGCGGGCGGTGAACTTCATGTCCACGATGTCCGGAAAGCGCTCCAGCATCAGATCCGTGACCACCTCGCCGAGGGAGGTGGGGCGCAGAAACTTGCCCTCCTTGACCACATACTCCCTGGCCGTGATGGTGCTGATCGTGGGGGCATAGGTGGAGGGGCGGCCGATTCCCTTCTCCTCCATGGCCCGAATCAGCGTGGCCTCCGTGTAGCGGGCGGGGGGCTGGGTGAACTTCTGCTCTCTGTCCATCTTTGTGAGATCGAGGGACTCTCCCTCTTCCAGATTGGGCAGCGGGGGCCGCGCCTCCTCGTCGTCCTCGTCCCTCCCCTCCTCGTACACCGCCGTATAGCCGGGGAATTTGAGCTCGTTGTGGTTGGCCCGGAAGATATAACCCGCGCTTTGGGTATCGATGGTGACGCTGTCATAGACGGCGTTGGACATCTGGCTCGCGGTAAAACGCCCCCAGATCAGGCGGTAGAGGCGATACTGCTCGCTTGTCAGATCTTTCTTGATTTGCTCCGGGGCAAAATTGATGTTGCTCGGGCGGATAGCCTCGTGGGCGTCCTGAGCCCCGGCCTTGGTTTTGAAAACCCGTGGTTTGCCATAGTAATAGGCGTCCCCGTAGCGGCTCTTGATATACTGCGCCGCCGCGGAAAGCGCCTCCTCCGAAATGCGCAGGGAGTCCGTGCGCATGTAGGTGATGAGGCCGACCGTGCCCTCGCCGGCGATGTCCACGCCCTCATAGAGCTGCTGCGCGACGGACATGGTGCGCCGGGGCGTCATGCCGAGGCGCCTGGAAGCCTCCTGCTGAAGGGTCGAGGTGATAAAGGGCGGTGAAGGGCTGCGGGTTTTCTCCCCGCGCTTGACACTGGCTACGGTGAAGGGGGCGTTTGAGACGGCGTCGATGACCGTCTGTGCCTCGGCCTCGCTGTGCAGCTCCAGCTTCTTGTCACCCTGGCCAAAGAAGCGGGCCACAAGACCGCCAGGCTTGCCCACGCGGTTCAGATGCGCGTCCAGGAGCCAATACTCCTCCGGCTGGAAGGCGCGAATCTCGTTTTCCCGATCCACGACCATCCGGGTGGCGACGCTCTGTACCCGTCCGGCGGAGAGGCCCTTCTTAATTTTCCGCCAGAGGAAGGGGCTCAGCTTATAGCCCACGATGCGATCCAGAATGCGCCGGGCCTGCTGGGCGTCCACCAGGTTCTGGTCGATGTCCCGGGGGGAGGCGATGCCGTCCCGCACCACGTTTTTGGTGATCTCGTTGAAGGTGACGCGCCGGGCCTTCTCGTCGGAGAGATCCAGGAGCTCCTTCAGATGCCAGGAGATCGCCTCGCCCTCCCGATCCGGGTCGGTGGCGAGATAGACGGCGCCCGCTGTTTTCGCGCGGCGTTTGAGCTCGTCGATGATTTCCTCCCGTCCCTTGACGGGCTGGTACTCCGGCACAAAACCGCGCTCAATGTCCACGCCCAGCGTGCTTTTGGGCAGATCGCGCAGGTGGCCCATAGAGGCCACAACCTTATAGCTCGGCCCCAGGTACTTTTCGATTGTCTTCGCCTTGGCCGGAGATTCGACGATGACAAGGTCGGTCTTTTCTTTCGGCATGAGGTGTCCTCGCATAATGGGATTGTTTTGTAGGGAACGGATTGATCCGTTCCACTATTGGGAGTATCGGAACGGATCAATCCGTTCTCTGCAATGCGTCACGGTTTTTTGATATTTAAACTAAACCGTTTGCCGGCCTCTTGAATGACGAAGCCTTTGATCTGGAGCATGGTCAGTTCGCTGAGCACCGTTTGGGCGGGCAACGCGCTGGCGTCAATGATGTCATCGACGTGCATGCCGGGGCGTCTCAGCACAGAGACGAGTTTGAGCTGCGCCTCACTGAGGCCCTGAAGCTGATCGTTGAGGCCAATATAAGCCCTCTCCTCCGGCTTGTCAACCTCTTTTTTTGTCGAGGGGGCGCGGAGTTTAATAAAATCCTCGCCTGTTTCAGGCTCCGCCGGGGCCGCTTCCGCCTTGACCGGTTTCGGCTGAACACGCGTCAGAGGTTTCCCCTCTTGCGGAATCGCCGCCTCCCGTCCCGTCACCGCCCGCAGGCGCAGTGGAAAGAGTTTCGCATACTCGGATAAAACGTCCCAACCGGCGGTGACAGCCTTTGCGCCCTCTTTGATGAGGCCGTTGGAGCCGGTGCAGGCGGGGGAATCGGCGTTTCCCGGCACGGCGAAGACGTCGCGCCCCTGCTCGAGGGCGTGCTCCGCCGTGATCAGCGCGCCGCTTTTTTCCGGGGCCTCGACAATCACGCTGCCCAGGGCAAGGCCCGACATGATGCGGTTGCGCGCGGGAAACGAGCTCCGCGTGGTCTTTGCCCCCGGCGGATACTCGCTCAAGATGGCGCCGACGGCGGTGACATCGCGAAACAGCGGCTCGTTGAAGCGCGGAAACACTTCGTCTATTGCCGTGCCCAAGACGCCCACACAGCGCCCTCCGGCCCGCAGGGCCCCCTCCGCCGCCGCAGAGTCGATGCCCTCCGCCAGGCCGCTGACCACCAGGCCGCCGCATTTTGTGAGCTCAAAACCTATACGCCGCGCCATTTTGAGGCCGTAGGGCGTGGCTCTGCGCGTGCCCACGACGGCGACAGCGCACTCCTCGTCGATCACCGGGAGGCGGCCCTTCACGTAGAGCACCAGCGGCGGGTCGAAAATCTGCTTGAGGCGCTGGGGGTACTCCGCGTCCTGGTAGGTGAGAATTTGCACGCTCTGCGCCTCACAGGCATCCAACACGCGCAGGACGGGATCCAGATCCTTCTTCATGAGGGCGTCTTTTTGGAGGCTGGTGAGGCCCTCCACTTCATCCAACGCCTCCCGCATGGTGAAATAGAGCTCCATCACATCCCCAAAGCGCGTGAGCAGATTTTTCTTCACGCGGGGCGAAAGCTCCAGAATGTTGGACAGCCAGACCCAATATTTCAGCGCGGACATTTTACCACAACCTTTTTATTTATAAAGTTTTTTTCATTTCCCACATCACAATCGCGGCAGCCACCGCCGCGTTTAGGGATTCACTCTCCGGCCGCATGGGAATCCGAATCTGCCCTGCGCAGAGTTTTAACAACTCGGCGCTCAGCCCCCGTCCCTCGGAACCGACGGCCACGGCGCAATGTGTTATGTCAACCTTTTGGACATTCCGCGCCGTCTCGGACAGCGCCGCGCCATAGAGGGATAAGCCGGATTGCCGGAGCAACTCCTCCAGTCCCTCCAGCGTCAGCGACCGAAGCCGCTGGCGGAAGACCGCGCCCATGGCGGCCCGAACCGCTTTCGGGCCGTAGGGGTCGGCGCAGTTTCCTACAAGTAACACCTCGTCTATGCCCAAAGCGTTGGCCGTGCGAATCACGGCGCCGACGTTGCCGGGGTCTTGGACGCCCTCCAGGACAATAGCGCGGCTGATCGGGCCTGTCCCCTGATCCGGCATGCGGACGGCAAAGACCGGCCCGCGCGTATGCGTCAGCGGGGAGGCGTATTGCAGCAGCTCTATTGGGACGCCGTAGGCGGTTGCGCCTGTAGGGACGCCATTTATGGCGTCCGCCTCGTCCGCCGCAAGTATTATGTCAACTTTTGTTCCGGCGGCGACGGCATCCCGAAGCTGTTTTTCCCCATCACAGACATACAGCCCCCTTGCGCGCCGCTCAGCGGCATCGGACGCCAGGGCGCGAAAGAGGGCAATTATTTGGTTCTTCCTGCTTGTGATCCGCTCCATCCAAATGCCCCTGACCTCAGTTGTTCCCTGTTAATTGTTCCCTGTTAACTGTCCGTCGGTTTCATGGTCGGAAACAGG
>WQUU01000155.1 GCA_009781925.1 Bacillota bacterium
CTTCGCGTAGCCGTAGGGAGCGAGCCGCCCGACGAACTTTCCCTCGCGGATGTACTGCTGCTGTACTGCGCGGCATTTGCGGCTGATATCCAACGCATATGCCTCGTTTATGGTATTTTTTAGGGGAAGCAGGATGCTGTCGCTGGGGCCCATGTGTGCCGAATCAAAGCCGTCGTTTACAGCTATGAGCCGCGCGTTGATCGAGGGAAGATATTTTTCGATGTAGTACCCCGAATCGATCGTGTTGCGTCCAAAGCGGCTGAGATCCTTGACTATAATACAATTGATCACGCCGGCCTCCAGATCCGAGAGCATCTTTTGAAATGCCGGGCGATCGAAATTCGTGCCGGTCGTGCCGTTGTCGATGTAAAAATCATGGAGCTTGATGTCGGGGCAGACGGCAATGAAATTTTCGATGATGCTCTTTTGCGTCTCGACGGAATCACCCTTTTTGCGCCGGTCGTCGGAGGACAGTCGGACGTAAGCGGCGGCAGTGTAATAGACCTGCTCAGGCGTGGATACAATGGCAGAAACCTCAGCGTTTTTTCTGCTCTTTCTAGCCATCACGCCGCCTCCGATCCGAGGAGCGATAACACCCGGTCGAACTCGTCCTGATAGGCGAATTTGATCTCGATTTCCGTTTTGCTTACAATCCGGATGTTCTGGATCAAGTTCACAACAGTTTTACGGTCAAGCTCCGTTAGCCCCTCAAAATGCCTGAAATGCTCCGCCCATTTCAGGCGCTCAGACTTGCCCAAGAGGGCATCCTCACGCTCCTGCCGGAGCTTTTCAATGGCCAAGCGGAACCGGGTCTCGTCCTCGATGTATTTCTCCTTCAGCCCCCGGTAATCGTCCTTGGACAGCAGGCCGCTGATCATATTTTCGTACAACGTGGACTTGAAGCCGCTGACTTTTTCCAGTTGCCGCTCATTTTCCGCGATTTGCGCCGCATACTGAGCCGCCAGCGCCGCAGCCGCTCTCTGCCAGTCGCAGTTGGAGAGGACGCTTTCCAGCGACACGATGTTTGTGATGTGGGCCTTGATGCTGCCCAGCACGCAGGCGATCAGATCGTCCTCCCGGAGCAAGACCGCGTGGGCGCAGCCCTGCTTTTTCCCGGTCGGGCAGCGATAATAGTGGTACTGTTTACCTCCGACCGTGTTCGTCTTCCGTGTCATGCGCCCGCCACAGGAGCCGCAGATGAGCACACCGGAGAACAGGTACACCGAGTCTCCGCCCGGGGCCGTGCGCGTGTCCAGACGCATGATGCGCTGTGCCAGGTCAAAATCATAACGCGAGACAATGGCCTCGTGAGCGCCGTCGGTACGCGCCCATTCGTTCTCCGGGCGGTCGATGAGGTCCTTGATCTTATAATTGAGCGTACCCCGTTTGCCCTGAACCAGCGCGCCGGTGTAGATCTCGTCGCTCAGAATACGGATCACCGCGATCGGCGACCACTGCGCGTCGGCGCGGTCGGCGAATCCGTTCTTCGGATATGGCAGGCCGCGATCCTTTTTGTACGCCATCGGGGAGAGCACGCCGAGACTGTTGAGCGTCTCGGCGATCCGCTTCGCACTCATGCCCTCGATCTTCATGCGGAAGATGTCACGGACGATTTGCGCCGGATATTCGTCAACGACGAGCCTATTTTTGTTGTCCTCCGCCTTTTTGTAGCCGTAAACGGGGCAGGCGCCGACGTAGTCGCCGTTGCCGCGTTTCACATTCAGCGCCGAACGGGTTTTCACCGATATGTCCCGGCAGTAAGCGTCGTTGATGATGGATTTTACCGAGACGACCAGGTCATCGCTCCGATCCCGCAGCGTGTCGATGTTGTCGTTGACCGCGATGAAGCGCACACCGTAAGCCGGGAACACCCGCTGGAGATATCGCCCGGTCTCGATGTACTCGCGCCCAAACCGGCTGAGATCCTTCACCACTACGCAGTCAATATTCCCGGCCTCGATCTCCGACATCATCTCCCGGAACGCCGGACGGTCGAACAGGATACCCGAAAAACCGTCGTCCACCTTCTCCATGACGGCCTCAACGTCCGTCTGGCCCGACAGAAAACTGTCCAGCAACTTGCGCTGGTTGACGACACTGTTGCTCTCACCGTCGCCGTCGTCCGCGTGGGACAGGCGGATGTATTTCACCGCCCTGTATTTCTTTTCAGACATGACAAATCCTCCTCGAATTTACGGACTTTCCGCGCCTCAAGGAGAATCAGGGCCTGGCTATTTTCATCCTTTTTCCTGACTCCAGCTTAACTCTGCTTCGGGGAAAAGTCCAGTCTTTTCTGGTGAACTTCTGAAAAAATCATTGGGACACAAGCCTTTGCAGGCACTCTTCAAACGTGGGGCCGTTCTCGCTGAACCGCGCAGAGACGGTGAAGTCTCCGCAGCGGAAGCGGTAGGGGTTCCTGATCCGGTGCACGAATTCGGCCACGCGCCGGTCTTTGGAAAGATCCTTGTCAACGGCAATGCTGCTGATGTCAACTAAGCCAGAGTTTTCAATAGGTTGCACTGCTTTTGCCTCCTACGCCGCGAAGTACGCGGCGGATTTTTTCTCCCTTAAAAACCGCTCCACACGCTCAATCCGATCCGTCACACCGCAGGGCGGCAGGGCCGCCAGTACGCGCCGGCGATAGGCGCTATTACTGTTCACCCGGCTGTCCAGAATCGCCACGACGCCGGTGTCGGTCTCAGTTCGGATGAGCCGCCCGAAGCCCTGCTTGAGTTTGACGAGCATATCTGGTACAATGACCTTGGATTTGTACTCCTCCATGTTGGCGTACAGTGTCCGCTCCCACTCGCTGACCGGGTCGGGCACCGCGAAGGGCAGACGCACGATGATCAGCATGGATAGGATATCGCCGGGGATGTCCACCCCCTCCCACATCGCGCCGGAGGCGAACAGTACGCCGTTTTTACTGCGCTTGAATTTTCTGACGGCGTCGCTGTCCCCGCGACCCATGCGGAACAGTGGATATTGCAGCCCGCGCCGGTCAAGCTCCGTGAACACGCGCCCCAACACGTCGTGGGACGTGAACAGTACGGCGGTGTGCCCGTGAGCGGCGCGGATCAGGTGTTCGACCTCATTGGCGACGGAAGAAATATAGCCATTGTCATCGTTGTCGGGGAACGGGGTTTTTTCACTGATGTACAGCAGGGCGTTATCCTTATAATTAAATGGCGACGGTTTTGACGATTCCAAAAGTCGTTTTTGGGGAACGCCGTCCAGCCCCAGTTTTTTGATGACATGGCCGAACTCACCCGCCGCGCTGAGCGTCCCGGAGGTTAGGATGATGGGGATGTTTTGGCACCAGAGGTCGAGGCGGAGCAACTCACCCAGGTTTTTCGGGATCCCCTTTAGCGTGTCGGGTTTTTCCAGCCAATACACCAGCTCTTTGTGACGGCAGAATGCGTCGATCGCTTCGGCGGCGCGTTTAAGGGCCCACAACGCGTCGTCCCGGGGAGTTTCGCAGTTGCCAGCCACCGGCTTGCGCTCCAGCAATACCGCCAGCGCGGCCACATCGTCGCCCAAGGCCCGGAGCAGCTGTTCCGTCCGCGCGCGGATTTTTGTGGGATAGCGATCTGCGTCACCGTCGCCGGTGTTCGGAACTTCTTTGTTCAGGAACTGAAACAACAGCCGGTTTTTTGACTCGATCCTGTCGGTCATCTGGCGAACATCGGTGGTCGGGACGTGCTGAGCAAAGTTCAGGGCTTTGATACTATTTATAATGTTGTTCATGGCCTCCCATGAGAACTCCACGCCGTACATATCCCGGGCGGCGTCCAAAAACTTGTGCACCTCGTCAATGACGACAGCCTGGTAGTCCGGGAGCAGCGGGCGCCGTCCGCGCGCGCGGTGGATCAGATCGGCCAGGAATAGGTTGTGGTTGCAGACCTGAAAATCGTACCCGCCCCGGCTGACCTCGCGTGTGAAACGGGTGTAGCGGCACTTGCCATACAGCGGGCAGTTCTGCGAGCAGTTGTCGTCCACGCAGATTTTTGCCTTGACATACGGCGTGAGTTCGGTGGAGGCTAAGTCCACGACGGCGCCGGAAGCCAACGCCGTGAGGTCTCTTTTGACCCGGCCATTCGTGAACCGGATATAATGGGCGAGCCGGGCATCGCAGACGTAATGTGCCTTGCCCTTCCGCAGCGCGGCGGTCAGTGGCATTTTGATGACATCGTGCTCCACGAGGATGTTGGACAGCATTGGTATGTAATCCCGGATGATCGCCCGCTGCAGGGCGATGCTGGACGTGGCGATAACGATGGGCTTCTGACGGCCATCGGGCAGCGTGGTGTCAATTTTGTCGGCGTTCATTTTGCAGCGCCGGGCGAGCACGGCGGGCAGAAGGTACGCGAGGGTCTTGCCAATGCCGACTCCGGCTTCGGCGAGGAAAATGTTCAATCCGCGCATGGCGGCCAGGATCTCGTCGGCGAGCTCGATCTGCTTCTCACGGGTTGGGAGCCCGTGTTGGGGCAGGAGGTCTGTGAAAATTTTAATCTGGGCCTCCCGGATCTCTTCAAATGTATACATATGCGTCTCCAAGTCTGGCGGCAAAAGCGCAGGCGCAGGATCGACAGAGTTACCTGTACCCACGATTTCGCCGCCAAATCATCAGTTTTTATAAATTGATAGACTAATCACGTAATTTTCATTTAGCCTACGAACGCC
>WQUU01000156.1 GCA_009781925.1 Bacillota bacterium
GGGCGCTGGGTTCGTTGATGACAACGATCGGATCCGCCGCGGCGCCGTTTACGCTGACATCATAAGTGACCACATGGGTGACCGGATCCACTGCCACGTTGCCGATGACAATTTCAACGGGATCGGGGAGCGGATCATAGCCCTTTGGCGCCGCGGTCTCCACGAGATAATAGGTTCCCTGGTCGAGGCCGCTGATTGCATACACGGTTTTGTCCGATGTAAAGGTATCGATTACATTTGTGTCCTTATCTTGGAGTTCAAACGTCGCCCCCGCCAGACCCGTTGTGCCGTCCTCTTCCGTCTTTAAGATATTGATCTCATAAGTATAAACGGTGGCGACCTGCGCCGGCGTGGAGCCTGTCTCACCGCCGACGGCGTAGGACAGAACCGCGCTGTTGGGGTTGCCCGCGCCGCCGATCACAGTGCCGTCCGCCACCGGGTTCAGCGTGGCGGAATAGGTGATCACGATGGGGTCGCCGGCGGTGAGCGTGTCCAGCACGCTATGGTTCATCGTGATCACAAGAACACCGCCCGCGCCCGCAGTTGCTGAAAAGTCTGTAGCGGCCAGCGCCGTGCCCGGGGAGGGGCCGACAGTCACCGCAACGCTGGCCGGATCAATCGCCAAACCCGCGCACGGCGTGTCGGTGACGGTGTAATCATAGCCCGGCAGCGCCGGCACATTGGTTGTGAGCGCAAACTGCACCGTACCGCCGATCGCCGCATCCGTCCATGTGTCCAAAGCGCCGGTGTTATCGTTTAGCACCTGCTTAATGAGCGTCGGCGCGTCGGACTTGAGCTCAACCGTGAGATCCGCGGTGCCCGCGCTGTCGGGCAGCAGGCTGAGAATGTTGGACGGGACACCGCCGACATCGCCGGTGACAAGGTAGTAGCCGAACGGCAAATCACTGAATACGGCGCTGCCGGCGGTTCCGACCGCTTGCGCCGCCGTTATCCCGTTCGTACTTGCGTAATCCGCCAGCGCGGCAGCCGCGGCGTTCAACTCCGGACTGCCGGGCGCCAGGCTTTGCAAATAGGCAAAGAGTTGGCTCGCGGCGTCGGTGACGCTGCCGGCAGGGTATGTAAAACCGGCAAAATCAGAGTTGAGAACACCGTCCGCGTCGAAGAGCTGGTAAGCGGAGAAACTCAGGCCGGTCATATCCAGTGTGCTGCCCGCCGCCGGAACGAGGGTGATGCTGCCGGCGCCGGCGCCCGGAGTGGGCGGAGTGACAGCCTCAGTCACAATGGGCGTACCGGTGACAATGACATCACCAAAACGAATGGTGCCAGTTGTCGCGGTATCCGTTTGAACAAGTCTGACATAAGCATTTGCCTGATCGGCAAGGGTCGCGGGAAGAGAAACTGTAATAAATTGAGCCGTCGTATTTGTGATGGCGCTGGGGCTTGAAAGATTGATGCCGAAAGCCGGGCTCAGTGAAGCAAAGCCAGACATGGCGGTTGAGGCCATTACATCAAATTTAGCCGGAGCCGTTGAGGAAGAGGCATATATCCAAAACGAAATTTGAAGATTCTCATAGCCGGTGGATTGAAAAGCAAATTGGACTGCCGAGGCCAGATCTCTGTTGGCATTTGGAGGCGCCCACAGGCCGCCGGAAACACTGCCATTCGCATAAAACGTACCGTTTGGCGAGGCGGCGCCGGCCGCTGTATTACTGGCCGATGTCTGGTGCGCAGTGGCAAAGGCGCTGTTTCCTGTCGCGGGCGCCACTGTATTGCCTCCTTTTAGCGCGGTTATTTCACCGCTGGACTGATACAGCCCGCCGCTGGCCGCCACCGAGTTTAACCCTGTCGAAACGTTATCAGCGGTCGATCCGGCCGCTATAATCCATTCCACCAGATTTACCGGCGTTGCCGCGCTCGCGATTCCGCCGAGGGGCAACATCGCCAAAATCATCACCACTGACAGCAGGGCCGGGAAGAGCCGCTTTTTTAGTCCTCTCATTGACCTTTACTCTCCTTTCGGTTTGTCCGAAAATAGTTGGGCCGCTGAACTTTTTCTCTACTGCCGCCGGCCGTTGGAGGGGCAGTTCTCAGCGATAAGGAAAGTATAAACTTTTTATAGAGCTATGGCAAGAATGTATCAAAAAAAGGAGGAGACATAAAAATTTTTGTCGATTCTGAGAATAAAATGAACGAATAATGAACTGTTGATAAACATAACAACGCAAATCCGGCGCGCGGAAAAATTTTCCATGGAAATAATCAGAAGGCGGGTTGTAGGAGATTCCAAAAAAAGTCGAAAAATGTCGAATAATAACTGGAAATTATTTTTCTTTGCTCCGGTTGTGCAAATTGATGATTTGAAATCACCCGCGGTGTTCGGGCGCATAAAATAGGAGTAATAAGCCGTATGGGGCAGTGTTCAGAGGAGCCGAGCTCCGGGGGCTTAGAAAAAAGAGATGAGGTTCAAAACAATGGATATGAACGAAAAAGTCGAGAGATTTGTTTTGATGGGCGGCTGCCCGGCAAATGTCAAAGAGGAGGCCAAGGTGACCGTGCCCTGCGCCGTCCGCGCTTTTGCTGAGGTGAAAGACGTGGAGCTCAAATGCCAGGGGGAGCCCGTCGTGACCTGCAATTCGGATGAGGCGCCCGGCTGTCCGGGCGCGGTCAGCAAGTTTACGGTCAGCCAGCGGATGCTTATAACGATTCCGATCGTGTTCCGCGCGGAGGCCGATGTGGGCGAAGGGCATGTGGTATTTTGCCCCTGCCCGGGGGAGTGCCCGCATAAGGACAAGGAGCCTGAATTCCCCTGCATGGAAGAGGAGCACAAGAATCAAACCGCAAGGCGCAGAATATAGTGCCGCTGTTCTATTTCAGTTTCAGTAAATAACCGTTAAAAGACAAACCCACAGGAATCAAGAAATGATTTCTGTGGGTTTGTGTGATTTTATATTGACATCTGTGGGGTGCTGGTTTATGATAGGGGCAGATCGTTTTGCCCTTGTGACCGAAGGCAAGCGAGAAAGGCCAGGAAGGCCGCACGGGAGGAGAAAAATGTCAAACCATACGATCAACAATCGTGGCCGGCTGGCGGGAAAACGCGCCGTTGTCACCGGTGCGGCGCAGGGTTTTGGCTACGGTCTCGCGGCCGAAATGCTGAAGGAGGGGGCCGCTGTTGTCTTGGCGGATCTGAATCTGCCACAGGCGGAGCGGGCCGCGTCAGAACTCGGCGCGCGCGCCGCCGCCCTGCCCGTGGACGTCACAAACGCGGAGAGCGTGGAGACCATGGTGCGCGGGGCGGCGGAAAGGTTAGGCGGTATTGATATCTTTGTCTCCAATGCGGGCGTTCTCAAGGCCGGGGGCCTGGATGAGATGACGGCGAAGGATTTCGAGTTTGTCACGCGGGTCAACTACGAGGGCTACTTCCTCTGCGTAAAATATGTGAGTGAAGTCATGAAGGCCCAGTATGCGGCGGACAACACCCGCTGGGCCGACATCGTGCAGATCAACTCCAAGTCAGGCCTGGCCGGTTCCAAGGCCAACTTCGCCTACGCGGGCGGCAAATTCGGCGGCGTGGGCCTGACCCAGAGCTTCGCGCTGGAATTGGCCCCCTATCAGATCAAAGTCAATTCCATCTGTCCCGGCAACTTCTACGACGGCCCCCTGTGGAGCGACCCCGACCGCGGCCTCTTCGTCCAGTACCTGCGCGCCGGCAAGGTGCCGGGGGCCGAGACGGTGGAGGATGTGCGGCGCTTTTATCTGTCCAAATCCCCGATCCACCGGGGCTGTACGCCGGCGGACGTGGCGAAAGCCCTGTTTTACTGCGTAGAACAGACCTTCGAAACCGGACAGGCCATCCCGGTCACCGGCGGCCAGGTCATGCTGAGTTAGAAATACATCAATTCTTACCATTGTGTAGGGCGCGACGCCCCCGGCGCGCCGAGGCGTCGCGCCCTACGAGGAATGTCATGAAAATAAAGCCGGAATTCGTCAACAATCACATCCACACGACCTACTCCTTCTCGCCCTATACGCCCACGGAGGCGGTGATCCGCGCCAGAACGGCGGGGCTGCTCACGGCGGGGATCATGGATCACGACAGCATCGGCGGCGGCCCGGAGTTCCGCGCGGCGGGGATTTTCGCGGGAATCGGCGTCACCTGCGGCCTGGAGTGCCGGATAAACTTGTTGGGAACCCCATTTAAAAGCCGGAAACTCAACAGTCCCGACCAGGCGGGTATGTGCTATATGGCGCTGCACAGCATCCGCGCCCGGCATTTTGACAGAGTGCAGTCCATATTTGCGCCGCTGCGGGAGAGGCGCAACATCCGCAACCGCGCCATGACCAAACGCGCGGCGGAGGTCACCGGCATCCCCCTGGACTTCGACAGCCATGTGCTCCCCCTGAGCCAATACGCAAACGGCGGCAGCGTCACCGAACGGCACATCCTCTACGCCCTGGCGGACAGGCTGGGTACGCCGGACAGCAAAAATCCATACTGGCGTTACGACCTTTTGGGCAAGCTAAAGACGGAGCTCCTGCCGAAAATCTATGTTCCCGCCGCCGATGAGCTCCTGGAGTTGGATGACCTCGTTTCTCTGGCGCGGGAGATTGACGCCATCCTCTGCTATCCCTATCTGGGGGACGTGACCGTCTCCGTGACGGGGGACAAGGCCTC
>WQUU01000157.1 GCA_009781925.1 Bacillota bacterium
AATTGAGAAATAAAATGTTGACTATTCCTCAATTGCGTAGTATAATATAAATATGACGACCTGAAACCAATTTTGAAAGGATAACCCTATGAGTTACATCGATGACATTTTTGCGAGGCTGGATATACAGCATCTCCGGGAATTCCTGCTGCACGGCGTGGAGTGTGTGGAAATCAACCCTCTGGGCTACAAGCAGCGGCTCCAGGAGGCGTGGGAACCGGTAAGCGCGGTGCTTAGAAGCCGTTTCCCCGAGCCCGAAGAATATGAAAAAATTACAGATGAAGTCCAACATTACGCGTCCGTTACGGAAGACGTCTCCATGGAGATCGGCCTGAAATGCGGCGCGATTCTGGCCGCGCAACTGCTGGGCGGATGAACTGGGTCTTGCCCGTCATTGCGCGCGCAGCGAAGCAATCCAGAAGGGTTGATAATTTTAAAGTCTCTGGATTGCTTCGTCGCCTTGCTCCTCGCAATGACGGAAGAAATACGCCTACTCCACAATTCCGCTGTCGCCGCCGATGTGCGAGATCACATAGGGGGTCGTCTGATAGACATAGTAGTTGAGCCAGTTGGTGTAGAGCAGCTGAGCGTGGGCCCGCCAGCGGACGACAGGGGCGCGCGTGGGGTCGTTGTCGGGAAAATAGTTCTCCGGCGGCGCGATGGGAAGGCCGCGGTCAATATCCCGGCGATACTCCAGCCCCAGGGTCTCCGGGTCGTACTCCGGGTGGCCGGTGATGAAGAATTGCCGGTTATCCGCGCTTTTGACGGCAAAGACCCCGGCGGTGTCCGAGACCGCCAGCAGTTCCAGCGCCGGGTTTTGGGCGATGTCCTCCGCCCGGATCTCCGTATAGCGGGAATGGGGGGCGTAAAACACGTCGTCAAACCCCCGGAAGAAGGGGGAGTTCGGTTTCAGAATTTTGTGCTCAAATACGCCGAACACCTTCTGATCCAGGCTGTATTTGGGCACACCGTAGTGGTAGTAGAGTCCCGCCTGGGCCCCCCAGCAGATGTGCATGGTGCAGTGCACATGGAGCTTTGACCAGTCCATGATGTCACAGAGTTCCGGCCAGTAGTCCACATCCCGGAAATCCAAATTCTCCACGGGCGCGCCGGTGATGATGAGTCCGTCGTAAAAGCGGCGACGGATCGCGTCCAGGTTGGTATAGAAGGCGGAGAGATGTTGTTCATCGACATTGCGCGCGCTGTGGCTGAAGGTGTGCAGGAGCTCCACCTCCACCTGCAGCGGGGAGTTGGAGAGTTTTCGGAGGAGCTGGGTCTCCGTCACGATCTTTGTGGGCATGAGGTTCAGGAGCAGCAGTTTGAGCGGGCGGATGTCCTGGTGCATGGCCCGGCGCTCGGTCATGACAAAGATGTTTTCCCGCTCCAGTGTGGCCCTTGCGGGCAGAGAATCGGGGATCTTGATCGGCATGGGGAAGCCTCCTTTTTGTTTGTTCCGCCCTTACCGTCATTATAAAGGCTTTTCCCCTCAAAAGCAAGGCCGGGTACGGAATTGGAATCGAATTGGAATTGGATTGGGATTCGCTGTTGAAAATCCCCGGTTTTTGTGTTATAATGAAAAAACAGCATGAGGTGGGGGTGCGCGCTTGAAACGGGGCAAGATATCCAACAACGTGATCCGGCGGCTGCCGCGCTATCTGCAACAGATGGAGGATCTCGCCAAAAACGGCGTGGATCACATCTCCTCCAAGGCGCTCGGCCGTCAAATGGGGCTGACTCCCTCCCAGATCCGGCAGGACTTTAGTTGCTACGGGGAGTTCGGTCAGCAGGGCTGGGGGTACAGCGTCCCCTATCTTCGGGAGCAGATTTCGGCCATTTTGGGCATGAAGCGGGGTTACCGGCTCATCCTCGTGGGCATCGGCAATCTGGGCCACGCGCTGCTCAAAAATTTCGGCTTTGAGCGTTATGGCTTCACTCTGGCGGGCGCTTTTGACGTGAATCCGGAGTTGGTGGGCACTGAACTCAGCGGCCTGCGGGTCGCGCACATCGACACGCTGGAGGAGTTTCTAAAAATGGAGGCGGTGGACATCGCCGTTTTGACCGTGCCGGGCGACGCCGCGGACGCCACCGCCAAACAGCTCGCCCGCTGCGGTGTGCGCGCCATCTGGAACTTTACAAACACGGAGCTGGCGGTCTCCCGGAAAGGTACCCTCGTGGAGAACATCCATTTTTCGGACAGTTTATTGAGCCTGAGCTATTTTTTGACCGAAAGTTTAGACGCAACGTAGGGGCCGCCCCCTTGGGCGCCCCGCAATCCCTGGGGGTTCCCTATAGAGCGGGTCGCCGAGGGCGGCGGCCCCTACAGGACATACCCCCCATTGATTCCCGATGATCGGAGACTCCTATGAAAAAGAAACGCCTGATCGCGCTCATTTTATCCCTGCTGCTGGCCGGCGGCGGCGTGGCCTATGCCGTCACCGCCGGAACGGCGAGTGACCCGCTCGTCTCCCTGAGCTACGCCCTGGGCCTCTATACCCAGAGCGCCCTCAATCAGGCCAACACCGCCATCAACAACGCCCTGAGCCCGATTCGGAATTCCGCGGCGGCTGTGGCGGGGGGAAATACCGGCAGCTTCCAGACCTATAGCTTTCAGGCCGGGGGGAGCGTCAATCTCACATTGGGCGGCTCGCTTACGCTCCTATCCGGCTCTGCGCGGCTGACTGTCCGCACGGGGGAAGTGATCAATGTCAGCACCGGCGTTGTCACCGCCTCCGGCTCACAGCTTGCGGTTGGCAACCGCTATCTGGGGGCGGAGGGCAGCTCCGCCGCCGTGACTTTTCTGAGCGACGGCAGGGCCGCGTTGGACGGCGGCGCCCAAGTCGTCAGCGCGGGCGGACAGGCGCCCGTTTTCAGCGACGTGCCGGTCACCCACTGGGCCTACGACTATGTGACGAAGCTCGCCTCTCTGGGCCTCGTCAACGGCGTGGGCAACGGCAAATTCAATCCGGACGCCCAGATTACCCGGGGCGATTTTGTCACGATTTTGGGCAGACTTCAGGGCATTGACCCGACCCAATATATGGGCGCGTCATTCTCGGACGTGAGCGCCACGGCCTACTACGCCCCCTCTATCGCGTGGGCCAGCGCGAGCGGCCTCGTCAACGGCTACGGCGACGGCACTTTTGCCCCGACCGCGCAGATCACCCGCCAGGAGATGGCCACGATCATCGCGCGCTACGCGGCCTTTGACAATAGGCCCCTGCAGGACGGCAGTTCCTCCGCAAGGTTCGCGGACGACGGGGCGATCGCCTCCTGGGCCTCGGCGGCGGTGTACAGCGCCCGCGTGGCGGGGCTCATCAACGGAAAGGACAGCAACAAATTTGACCCGGCCGGCAACGCGACAAGGGCCGAGATCTGCGCGATTATCGCAAGGTATATCGGGTAAAATATTGTATCGCTAAAAGCAAGCTAATAGAAAACATTTTGAGGGTTAACTTATGTCAGAGCTCATTGCGGCCCTGGCCACCGCCCCAGCGCCCTCCGCCATCGGCGTCCTGCGCCTCTCGGGGCCGGGGGCCATCGGCGCGGCGGAAGCCGTGTTCCGGGCCAAAAACGGGAAAAAACTCAGCGATACGGAAAGCAAAAAGCTCGTCTACGGCGGGCTTTTTGCACGTGACGGCGCGCTCTTGGACAGTTGTCTGTGTACGGTCTCCCGCGCCCCGCACAGCTACACGGGGGAGGACACGGCGGAGTTCTTCTGCCACGGCTCCCCCGTGGCGCTGGCCCAGGGGCTTTTGGCGTGCTTTGCCGCCGGGGCGCGGCAGGCTCTGCCGGGAGAGTTTACCAAGCGGGCCTTCTTGAATGGGCGCATGGATCTGACCCAGGCGGAGGCGGTGGCCGATCTCATTGAGGCCGCGACGCCGGAAGCCGCGCAAAATGCCGCCGGACAGCTCAGCGGCGCGATTTTTCGCGCCGCTGAGGGGGTGTACGCCGCCCTGCGGGACATCTGCGCCCACTTCCACGCCGCCCTCGAGGAGGACGACACCGCCCCCTTCTCCCTCCTCGATTACGCCCCCGCGTTGGAGGGCGCGGAGCGGGATCTCTCGCGCCTGCTGGAGGGTTCTGCGCGGGGGAGCGTTCTCAAAGACGGGATCCGGGCCGCGATCATCGGCAGGCCCAATGTGGGAAAATCCTCGCTGCTCAACGCGCTTTTGGGCTATGACCGCGCCCTTGTCACGGAACTGCCTGGCACGACCCGGGACACCGTTTCCGAGCTTTTGCGCCTCGGCGGTGTGCTCCTGCGCCTAACGGATACCGCCGGCCTGCGCGAAACGTCTGACCCTGTGGAGCGCGCGGGGGTGGAGCGGGCGCGTGCCGCGGCGAAAGGCTCCGCGCTCGTCCTCGCCGTCTTTGACGGCAGCGAGCCGTTCGGCTTCGGCGACCGGGAGACGATTTGCGCCGCGCGGGAGGCGAAATACGCCGTCGCCGTGATGAACAAGGCCGATCTGCCTCAGAGACTCGATTTGGCCGAATTACAGGCGGAGTTTTCGCATATTTGTCCCGTCTCCGCCCTGCGCGGGGAGGGCCTGGAGGCGTTGGCCGGCGTTGTGGCGGGGCTATTCCCGATCCCGGGGAACTTGTCGCAGGGGGAACTGCTCACCAATGTC
>WQUU01000158.1 GCA_009781925.1 Bacillota bacterium
CAAGCGCCGGATAGCGCCGGTAGGCCGCCTGATAGGTGCGCTTCATGGCGGCGTTGGGCTCTTTTTTGCGGTAGTTGATGTCCCGCTTCAGGACGGCCACGATCTTTTGATACCCGTCCGCAATCGCTTTTTGAACCGGGATGGGATCCGCCGTTCCGCCGTCCAGACAGGAGTATCCGTCAATCTCCACGATGTGCGACGCCAGAGGCAGACTGCCGGAAGCCTTGAGCGCCAGGGTCATCTCCTCGTAGTCCCGCTTTTGGAAATAGAGCGGCAGGCCGGTCTCACAGTCCGTAGCGGTGATGACAAACCGCTGCTTCGATCTGCGAAAGGCCTCGACGTCATAGGGATAAAGCTCGTTGACCGGCGACTGGAACAGGTAGTCAAAGTTAAAAATGCTGCCCCTGCTCTTCATGAACTGCCGCAGCCCGAAATAGGCCGGATCATCTGAATGCAGGAGGTTGATCCGGGCAGAGCGTCCGGCCTGTTTTGACACATAGTTCGCCGCGTTCAGCGCCCCGGCGGAGGAACCGATCACATATTCAAATTCGAGTCTGTTCTCGAGCAGGACATCCAGGACGCCGGACTCGTACACTCCGCGCATTCCCCCGCCTTCGAGAACGAGAGCAGCCTTTAACATAAGCGGAGCCTCCAATTTCCATAGAAACAAAAACTGCAAAATGCGAACGCCGCCCCAACGTAAAAGCATTGGGTCAGGGTTCGCATTTGTCCCTAATGGCGGAGATGGAGAGATTCGAACTCTCGAGGAGCTTATGACCCCTACACGATTTCCAGTCGTGCGCGCTAGACCAACTACGCGACATCTCCACGTCTTTGCTCGGCTTTTGTATTATAAGGCATGGGCAGCGCAAAGTCAAGCCCGAAGTCGCCGACTGCAAGTCTCCGACCTTGACATGGGCAGCCGGCTGTGCTAAGATAGGGTCAATCCATGACGGGAGGTTTTGTATACACCTTATGTGTACTTGCATTCGGATCCGCAAGTAAGCGCGCAGAACCGGGGCATGCCCTCTGTTTTTGTGCGCCTTTTTGTGATTCGAATGCCGATCATAAGGGGTGTATTTTTTTGTCTAAAACGAACCGCCGGCGTGGAAATCGCGCCGGGGCCGCGCCTGTCTGGGCATCGCAGAACTTTTTGACCTCCGCCGCCGTCATCAACCGGATTGTGAGCCGCGCGGGTCTTTGCCATACAGATCACGTCGTCGAGATCGGCCCCGGAAAGGGCCACATCACAAAGAAGCTGCTCGCGGCCTGCGGCAGGGTGACCGCGGTTGAGATCGACCGGAACTTATACGACAAACTCTCGGTCAAGTTTGAGCATCAGGCAAATCTGAATCTCGTCCACGGTGATTTTTTGAGATGGCCTCTCCCCCTCCCGCCCTACAAGGTGTTCGCCAATATCCCATTTAATCGGACGACGGAGATCATCCGCAAGCTGTGCGCCGGGCAGGACGGGCCGGACGCGCTCTGGCTCGTCGTGGAGAAGGGTGCGGCCAAGCGCTTTCTGGGCCAGCCCCGGGAGTCCCTCTCCTCCCTGCTGCTCAAGCCCTTCTATGACGCGAAAATCGTCTACTACTTTCGCCGGGAGGATTTCCACCCCGCCCCGTCCGTGGACGCCGTGCTGCTCCACCTGGCGAAAAAACCCGCGCCGGATGTGCCGGAGCGGGAGCGCGGGCTCTATGAGCGCTTCCTGCGCGCGCAATTCGGGCCGTCGCGGGAAATGCGCTATGTGCAGTGGCTCTGCCTTTTTCGAAGACTAGCCCGCCGCTGATCATGTTGCCCGTCATTGCGAGGCGACTGTCCTTGTCGCCGTGGCAATCCAGCACACTCCGAGGCTCTGGATTGCTTCGCTGCGCTCGCAAGGACGTTCACAATGACGTTCACAGTAAATTTTCTATTGACAAATCCCGCCTCGCCGTGTTATGATGCATAAAATCAATTTTCACCGAGGCCATCATGCGCAAGTTTTTCGTTGCAAACTTCGATAACGGTAATGCGTCCGCTAATCCGACCAGTGATTCGCGGGCTTTGGCCGTTATGGATTTTTGGATAGAGCGCTAAACCATCTATCATAAGAATCAGACAAGCGGCTGAAGCCAAAAAGGTTTCAGCCGCTTTTTTTGTCTGCGCTTACTGTCACCCTGAGCACAGCGAAGGGTCTTAAAACAAAGATTCTTCGCTGCGCTCAGAATGACAAACGAAAAAGTCTATTTTTGAGGAGGCGGCGGACGTGGACGAGAACACAGAGATCATACGGAACTACTACAATGAGATGGTGGAGCACGAGTGGGCCCGCATCGCCGGGCGGCCGGAATTTCTGCTCACCCGCCGCTTCCTCGCCCGCTACGCGCGCCCCGGCGACAGGGTGCTGGACATCGGCGGCGGGCCGGGCCGGTACGCGCTGTACCTGGCGGAGCGGGGCTGCGACGTGACGCTGTTCGACCTGTCCGGGGAAAACGTACGCTTCGCGTCGGAACAGGCCAGGGAGCGGAATCTTCCGCTGCGCGCCGTCACCGGCGACGCCCGCGCGGTGGATCGGGCGTTCGAGCCACAGCAGTTTGACCACATCCTGCTGATGGGGCCGATGTACCACCTGCTGGAGGAGGCCGACCGGATACAGGCGGTCGAGGCCGCGCTGAAACTGCTGAAACCGGGCGGCGTGATCTTCGTCTCGTTCATCAGCACATTCGCCGGGGTGATCTACGAGATGACGCGCGCGCCGGAGTGCATGACCTGGACTGTACCGGTTGAAGTGGAATTCAGAGACTGCGTTTTGGGGCAGAAGAGTTTCGCGGGCGACGCGTTTACCAAGGCGTTTTTCATCGCGCAGCAGGAAGTGCTGCCGTTTATGGCGCGGTTTCCGCTGGAAAAGCTGCACCTGCTCGGACAGGAGGGCATTCTGTCCCCCTGCGAGGACAACATCATGAGCCAGCCGCCGGAGGTCGTATCCGCCTGGCTCGATTTCGCGGAGAAGCTCTGCGAGCGCGAGGAACTGCTCAGCTGGGCGGAGCATCTGATGTACATCGGGAGGAAAATGGCTTGCAAAAGCCGCGAAAATTCCGTATAATACCCCTATTCCACATTCTATATGAAAAGGTGATACCCATGGAGCGCACACGAATCAAGCAAATTTACACGACGCCTGACGTTTTCGCGGATCAGTCCGTGACCGTCTGCGGCTGGGTGAAAACCATCCGGGACATGAAAAATTTCGGCTTTCTCGAACTCTCCGACGGGAGCTGCTTTCAGAGCCTCCAGGTGGTCTTTGACCGGGAACTTCTCAACTATGACGAGGTGGCAAGGCTCGGCGTCGGCTCGGCTGTCGTTGTACGCGGTATGGTTAAGCTCACGCCGGAGGCCAAGCAGCCGCTGGAGCTCAAGGCCGGCGAGATCCTCGTGGAGGGTGTCTCCTCCCCCGACTATCCCCTGCAAAAGAAGCGCCACAGTGTGGAGTTCCTGCGCACCATCGCGCATCTGCGGCCCCGGACAAATCTGTTCACCGCCGTCTTCCGCGTGCGCAGCGTGGCGGCTCACGCCATCCACTGCTTCTTTCAGGATCGGGGCTTCGTCTATGTCCACACCCCCATTATCACCGCCAGCGACTGCGAGGGCGCCGGGGAGATGTTCAAGGTCACGACCCTCGACTTGGAGAAACTCCCGCTGGCCAAGAACGGCGAAATCGACTACAGCAGTGACTTCTTCGGCAAAAAGGCCAACCTCACCGTCTCCGGACAGCTAAACGCCGAGAACTTTGCCATGGCCTTCGGGGACGTCTACACCTTCGGCCCCACTTTCCGGGCGGAGAACTCTAACACCCAGCGCCACGCCGCCGAGTTCTGGATGATTGAGCCGGAGATCGCCTTTGCCGATTTAAACGATGACATGGATCTGGCCGAGGCGATGATCAAAACCGTCATCGGCGCGGTGATGAAGCAGTGTCCGGAGGAGCTGACATTTTTCAGCCGCTTCGTGGACGAAGGCCTCTTAGACCGCTTAAACCTCGTGGCCACCAGCGAGTTTGCCCGGGTGACCTATACCGAGGCGGTTGAGATTCTCGAGCAGGTGAAGGATCGCTTCAGCTATCCTGTCTACTGGGGCTGCGACCTCCAGACCGAGCACGAGCGCTATCTGACCGAGCAGCACTTCGGCCGTCCGGTCTTCGTCACGGACTACCCCAAGGAGATCAAAGCCTTCTACATGCGCTTAAACGATGACGGCAAAACTGTCGCCGCCGCGGACTGCCTGGTGCCCGGCGTGGGCGAGCTGGTGGGCGGCTCCCAGCGCGAGGAGCGGCTGGACGTGCTGCTGGGGCGTATGGAGGAACTGGGGCTCAACCCGGAGGACTACTGGTGGTATCTCGATCTGCGCCGCTACGGCAGCTGCCGTCACGCGGGCTTCGGACTGGGCTTCGAGCGCCTGGTGATGTATCTGACGGGCGTAGCGAATATCCGGGATGTACTGCCGCACCCGCGAACCGTGGGGAGCGCGGAGTTTTGATGGAGGATTGCTGCATGCTGACCATCCGTCGAGCTGTCCCCGCCGACGCCGAGGCGCTGTGCGACTTGTATTTCCATCACCTCACCGCGCACCCGCC
>WQUU01000159.1 GCA_009781925.1 Bacillota bacterium
AGGACGGGAAGGTGGATTTGAGGGAGTATGGGGTGATATGAGAGAATTACCTGTAAGAAAGAGTATCCGGCTAAAAGGTTATGATTATTCCCAGGCTGGGTGTTATTTCATCACGATATGTGTCAAGGATCGCCATGAGTTGCTGGCACACATTGTAGGGGACGCCGCCTTCGGCGTCCCGTGCGCAGAGCTAACACAAATCGGAACTATGGTAAAAAAGCATATCGACCGTATAGAAGAAACCTCCCACGTTCTGCTAGATCATTACACTATCATGCCAAACCACATACACTTATTGATTTCTATTAAAAATGAAACGCCGAATATTATGGGGCACAGGACGCCGAGGGCGGCGTCCCCTACAAAAGCCACAATCCCACAGCTTGTAAACGCATTAAAATCGCTGGCATCCAAAGAATTTGGAGAATCTATGTGGCAGCGTTTCTATCATGAACATATCATTCGCAACGAAGTCGAATATCGACGCATATGGCAGTACATTAATGAAAATCCGGCGCGATGGGCTAAAGATAAATACTACGTCTCGCCACAGTTTTAGTTCCTACACCCCGCGAAACACGCTCCCTAACGTCTCAATTCCAATGTTCCCGGCGGTGAGCTCGGTCAGCGCCGCCACCGTATCATCCGCCGCGTCCTCCCGCAGGAGGACGTCCAGCGCCACCGCCGCGCCGAAATCCGTAGTTTCGATCCGTCCGCCGCGCTCCTCCAGGGGGCGGCGGATTTTTTCGTACTGCGCGTATGTACAATTTAGGCGCAAACGCCGCCATGGGGCCATGGTCAAAATTCCGGCGGCGGCGAGAGCCAGTTTCGCGGCGGCGGAGTAGGCGCGCATGAGCCCGCCCGCGCCCAGCAATATGCCGCCGAAGTAGCGGGTCACCACGCAACAGACGTCCCGCACCCCTTCGGCGCGCAGGACGTTTAAGATGGGCTGCCCCGCCGTGCCGCCGGGCTCCCCGTCGTCGGAATAGCGCATGATGTTGTTCTCCCGGAGGATGTAGGCGTAGACGTTGTGGCTGGCGCCGCAGTGTTTTTCCCGGGTCTCGCGGAGCCGCGCGAGGGCCGTCTCCTCAGTTTCGACATGCCAGACGCGGCCGATGAAGCGCGAGCGCTTCTCGACGAGCTCGGCCTCGCCGTATTCACCGGGGATGAGAAAGGTGGTCATAGACAATTCCCTTTGTAGGGGGCGATGCCCACATCGCCCCGTATGCACAAGGTCAAAGGCGCGGGGCGATGTGGGCATCGCCCCCTACAGAAACGGGCCGCCCGGTGTGCGGCCCCTACAGGTTTTCCTTTTCGTACTCCTTTACCTTCCCCCACAGCTCCGGCCGCACCACGGCGTCCACCAGGATGGCCTCGTCGCCGTATTCCACGCCGCGCAGAGCCCCCTCGCGGCGCAGGAGCTCGACCAGGCCGGCGCGGTCGTAGGGTAGGGACAGGTTCACATAGCGGCGGCCCTCGTCCAGGAAGTCCCCCAGCCTTTGCAGCAGCTCCGCCGCGCCCTCCCCCGTTTTCGCCGAGATGCAGACGGCGTTTTTCCCCCGCGGGAGCTCGCCACGGTAGAGGTCGCACTTATTGTAGATCCGCAGGCAGGGGGAACTCTCCGCCTCCAGCTCGCGGATCAGATCCTCGACAATGCGGGCCTGGGTCTCCCAGTCTGGGTTTGAGATGTCGATGACGTGCAGGAGCACATCCGCGTATCTGAGCTCCTCCAGCGTGGCCTTGAAGGCCTCCACCAGCTGGTGGGGCAGCTTACGGATGAAGCCCACGGTGTCCGAGAGCAGGGCCTCGCAGTGGTCGTTGACGGCCAGGCGGCGGGTGGTGGTGTCCAGGGTGTCGAAGAGCCGGTCATTCGCCGGAATATCCGAGCCGGTGAGGAGATTTAAGAGGCTTGATTTCCCCGCGTTGGTGTAGCCCACCAGCGCCACGACGGGGACGGCGTTTTTCTCCCGGCGCTTGCGCTGGGTCATGCGCACCCGGCGCACAGACTCGAGTTCCTCCTCCAGCTTTTGAATCTTACGGCGGATGTGACGGCGGTCGGTCTCCAGCTGGGTCTCGCCGGGGCCGCGGGTGCCGATGGGGTTTCCGCCGGAGGCCGTCTGCCTCTCGAGGTGTTTCCACATGCCCGTCAAGCGGGGCAGGAGGTATTGATACTGGGCAAGCTCCACTTGGAGCTTGCCCTCGCGCGAACGGGCGCGCCGGGCAAAGATGTCCAAGATGAGGCCGGGGCGATCCAGCACCTTCACACCCAGCTCCTCGCCCAGCACCCGGAGCTGGGAGGGGCTGAGCTCGTTATCGAACACGGCCATGTCACAGTCCTCGGCCTCAATGAGGGCCTTGAGCTCGGCGACTTTGCCCTCCCCGAGGAAGCTGCGGGGGTCGGGAGCGGCGCGGTTCTGGAGCGCCCAGCCCACGCTCTCGCCTCCGGCGGTCTCGACCAGGGCCGCGAGTTCCTCCATACTGGTCTCCGTGGAGCGTTCGTCCGCATCCATGCTGGAGGCGGATAGGCCCGCCAGCGCGGCCTTTTCTTTTTTGGCTTCGGTTTCTGTTGTCATATGACTCTCCATGTGGGGCGATGATCAACCCCCGCCCCTACGGTTTTTGCAATATTTCCAGAACTTCACCCACGTACATGCGGTGAAAGTCGTGGTCAGGGTAGTTGTCCAAAATGGATTTATCCAGGAAGTTGGAGGGGTCGAAATCCTCAAAATAGATCTTCTTGCAGACGAAGACCAAGTCCGCCTCGGCGAAATAGGTCGCGCCCTCGGGGGTGAAGACCGGAGTCAGACCGGCCTCTTTGGCCTTGTCCACGTCCCTGCCGCTCATGCCGCCGCAGATGGTATGGATACCGCGCAGGGTCTCCGCATAGGCCGAGAGGGTGAAAAAGCCGCTCTTCTCCATAAATTTGCGGGTATAGCGCTGGGGCCGCACATAGCAAGTGGCGACGTATTTGCCCCAGAGCACCCCAAAGCCGCCCCAGCTGACGGTCATGGTGTTGAAGCCGGTGACTTCATCCCCCGCCGTGAGCAGGAGCCAGCGGTTGCCGATGAGGTCGAAGACGCTGTCTTGAAACGCCTCGGGTTTGATCGTCTTGAACATGGCACAGTCCCCCCTAGTATTTGAAGTTTAACCTATTCTATCGCGGTTTGGGAAAGATTACAACAAAAAAATATATAGGGGCGGATCTCGTGTCTGCCCCATAACAACAGGGGCGAACATAAAGTTCGCCCCTGTTGTTATGATACCGCTATTATACCGCGCGCGTAACCTTGCCGCTGCGGAGGCAACGGGTGCACACATAGACGTGTTTCGGGCTGCCGTCCACAATGGCCTTGACGCGTTTGACGTTGGGCTTCCACATCCGGTTTGACCGCCTGTGGGAGTGGCTGACCTTGATGCCAAAGGATACGCCCTTGTCGCAAAAATCACACTTCGCCATCTCTCCTGCACCTCCTCGCGCTGAAAATTTTTGAATCGTCTTAAAACAGCTTTGTTATTATATCAGGCCGCGCGCGTAAATGCAAGCGTTTTTTTCCGTTTACAACTCTGATGCAGCTATGGTATTATAATAGTATGAGAATAATCTGTCGAAAAGGAGACGCCCATGTCAAAGCCGCGCAAAAAAACCATATGCCTGCTGCTCGCGGCGCTCCTTTTGCTCTCCTCCTGCGGGCCCGCACCCTCTTCCTCCCCGACCGCCGCGCCGGATCCCCACGCCGGCGAGGTGCAGGTGATTTACGGCACTGCCGGCAACAAGTGGGTGCCGCGCCTGCCGGACATGCCGGTGAGCGCGCTCCTGCCCTCCGATTTCTCCCGGGAGGGGGATTTCATCCGCTATGCGAGCTCGGATACCGTCTCTGTCCAGGGCATCGACGTGTCCTTTTATCAGAAGACGATCGACTGGACACAGGTGGCGGACGCGGGGATTCAGTTTGCCATTATCCGGGCGGGCTATCGGGGTTCCTCGGAGGGGGTTCTCTACGAGGACGACTGCTTTGCGCAGAACCTCCAGGGAGCCCGGGACGCCGGGCTGGCCGTGGGGCTCTATTTTTTCTCCCAGGCGGTGACCCCGGAAGAGGCGACACAGGAGGCCGAATTTGTCCTCAGCCTTTTGAGCGGCCAGTCCCTCGATCTGCCCATTTTTTTCGACTGGGAACCCGTCACAAACCAGGAGAGCGGCGCGCGGACGGATAACCTGGACGGCGAGACCCTCACTGACTGTGCGCTGGCCTTTAGAAATGCGATTGAAGCCGCCGGCTATGACGCCGGGGTCTATTTTAACCGCAGCCTAGGCTACTTCAGCTATGATCTGTCCCGCCTGCGGAGCATGCACTTCTGGTTTTCCGGCACCGGGGGCTTTTCGGACTTCTACTACGCCCACGGCTACTGGCAGTATTCCTATACGGCGGCGGTGCCGGGGATCGAAGGCAACGTGGACTTAAACCTGCGCTTTGTTCCGGCGGCAAACGCGCCGGCGGGTTGACAATCGCCGGGTTTTCAACGCATCCCACAGGGTTTTGCACGGGTTGCAGGCCTTATTATGTCGGAACCCGCCGAATTTTTGCGCCTTACTCCCTGCCGCTGA
>WQUU01000160.1 GCA_009781925.1 Bacillota bacterium
TGAGCTCGCGGCCCGGGACGTGAATTTCGCCTGCCATGTAGTTTCAAACCCGGAATTTCTCAAGGAGGGCACTGCCATCGCTGACTGCATGAGCCCTGACCGCGTGGTGATCGGGTCGTCAAATCAGAAGACGGCCAACTTTGTGAAAGAACTTTACAGCCCGTTTGTCCGCGAGAGCGACCGTTTCATTGTCATGGATGTGAGGAGCGCCGAAATGACCAAATACGCATCCAATGCGATGTTGGCCACGCGAATCTCGTTTATGAACGAGATCGCCTGCATCTGTGAGGCTGTGGGCGCCGATGTAAATCTTGTGCGCCTGGGCATGGGCGCGGACACCCGCATCGGTTACAGCTTTTTGTATGCAGGCTGTGGCTATGGCGGAAGCTGTTTCCCCAAGGACGTGCAGGCGCTCGTCAAAACCGCGCGGGACTGCGGCTGTGTTTCTGAGATTCTCACGGCGGTGGAAAGCGTAAACCGCCGGCAAAAGCATGAACTGGCGGAAAAAGTCATCGCTCATTTTGGAGAAGACCTGTCCGGCAGAATCTTTGCCATATGGGGCCTTGCGTTCAAGCCTAACACCGATGACATGCGTGAGGCGCCGTCGCTTACGGTGATCCGCGAACTGCTGGAGCACGGCGCTTCCGTCAAAACTTACGACCCCAAGGCCACAGATGAGGCGAAGAAAATCTTTGGTGAATCTGTTGCCGTAGAATATTGTGACAATAAATACGACGCATTGGAAGAGGCAGACGCTATGCTGCTGCTCACCGAATGGAAAGAGTTCCGCAGTCCTGATTTTGCCGAGATGAAGCAGCGTATGAAAACACCGCTCGTTTTTGACGGCCGCAATCAGTATAAGGCCCAAAGCCTCCAGCGGGAAGGGTTTTCCTACTGGCAGGTGGGGGTACGGAACGGATAGACCTCCTCGGGAATTATGAGGGAATTATGATTTATAATTCTGAGCGTAGCGAAGAATCCTGGTTTTAAGACCCTTCGCCGCGCTCAGGGTGACCGGAAAAACAATTTCCGAGACAGGCTAACCGGACAGCTTCCTCGACTTTACCCTGATTCACCTCTACAAAAAGCCGGTATAAATATTCAGCGGCCACATCCGGTGGGTTGGGATTGTGGAATGTTACGTTAAGCTTTGCTTTTTTCAGACCGACCCTCCCCTCTTTTATCGCTTAACGAACTATATGTCTTGAATCTCAGAAATATTTTAGTAAGCCTCGCACAATGAAAGCATCCGAGAGGTAGCCCCCCATGAACATCGCCGCCTACTGCCGCGTGTCCACGGACAAATCCGATCAGCAGAGCAGCCTCGAAACGCAAAAACAATTTTTTGCGGACTACACCGCGCGGACAGGCGATACCTTAGTGCGCCTGTACGCCGATGAGGGGCTCTCCGGCACGAAGATCAGAAACCGCAAAGAGTTCCTGCGCATGATGGCCGACGCGGAACGGAAGCTCTTCGACATGGTCGTGGTGAAAGACATCTCCCGCTTCGCCCGCAACACGGTCGACCTCCTCCAGAGTATCCGCAGGCTGAAGGCCCTGGGCATCGAGACGCAGTTCCTGACCGCGGACATGACCTCCATGGGCAACAGCGAATTTGTGCTGACGATCTTCGGCGCTCTGGCGCAGGAGGAGAGCGCGAACACCTCCAAGCGCGTGAAGTTCGGCAAGCGGGTCAACGCGGAAAAGGGGAAAGTTCCGAACATCGTGTTTGGCTACGACAAGACCCCCGGCGACTACTTTAACCTCGCTGTCAACGAGAAAGAGGCTGCTGTGGTGCGGCAGATTTATCAGTGGTACATCGCGGAGGGCTATGGGGCGGCAAAGATTGCCAATATGCTCAACGCGCAGGGAAGCCGTACGAAGCGCAGCTGCCAGTGGAGCCAAAACGCGGTTTGCAGGATCCTCACAAACGAACTTTACATGGGACAGATCATCAACGGCAAGCAGGAGGTTACAGACTTTCTGACCGGACAGCGCGCTGAGAAGGATGAGTCCGAGTGGCTCGTCACCGCGCGCCCGGACTTGCGGATCGTGGAGCCGGAGACCTTCGCGCGGGCGCGGCAGATCATGAAATCGCGGGGACAGGCCTTCAAGCTCGGCCACGAAAAACAGAGCAACAAATATCTGTTTTCCACGCTCATCAAGTGCAAGGAGTGCGGCTGGTCGTTCCGCCGGGTTGAGAGAACCTATCAGAACACCTACATCCGCTGGGTCTGCTCCGGCCACAACGGCAAGGGCGCGCACAGCTGCCCGAACGCCGTCGCGATCGACGAGAACGAGCTGGTCGGCGTGATCCAGACCTACTTCACGGGACTGCTCGCCCGGAAAAAAGACGTGCTGCGCCGGATCGCCGGCGAGTTCGAGCGCGTCTACAGGGCAAAGGACGAAAATCTCGGCCATGAAAAAGAGCTGTCCGCGCAGCTGGACAAACTCCGAAAAGGCCGCCAAAAATACATGGACATGTACGCCGACGACCTCATCTCCCGCGAGGAGCTGAACGAAAAAATCGGCGGTTCGCGCAAGGAGATCGAGCGGCTGGAAAACGAACTGAAAATGACAACCTCCAACCTCAGCAAAGGGGAACAGCTCTCGGGTATTCTGAGCGCCACGTTCAGCCGCATCGAGGACATCACGGATGTCCGGCGGATGAGCAACACGCAGCTCAAGCGGATCATCCAGAAAATTGAGGTGGACAGGGACGGCAACGTGGACATTTACCTGCGGCTGTTCGGCGATCTGGGGTTGGATGAGAGCGCTCTAATTCGTGACGACCGTACATAAGGACATTTCCGAGCGCTTAGAGAAAGTGAACGGAGCCCTGTACAGGGAAGTGAAGGAAGTGCTGGAGACGAACAAGGCCGAGCGCCACATCAGAGGCGGCATCGCGACGCGCAAAAAATACAAAGGGGAATAACAGCAACAGGGTTGCTGCAAAATAGGAAAACGGGGCGGCTCTCCTGGCCGTCCCGTTTTTACAACAATTCCTGAAAATGAACAGGAACTATTTTTTATAAGAAACAATAAAAGCTCCTATTATGAAATAGGTTTGAGAAAAAATAAGAAAAAGAACTGTAATTATGCCATATCAGATCCCGAAATACGCCGAAATCGCCTGACAGATCCGTTTCGAGGCCTTCCCGTCGCCGTAAGGATTCACAGCCAGAGACATACGGCGATACGCGGCGCTGTCGTCCAGGAGAACGGACGCCTCGCGGAAAATATCCGCCTCCTCTACGCCCACGACCTTGACGGCGCCCATCTCCACGGCCTCGGGGCGCTCAGTTTCGGTGCGCAGCACAAGGACGGGTTTCCCGAGTGCGGGAGCCTCCTCCTGCAGACCGCCGGAGTCGGTCAGCACCATGTAACAGCGGCCCATGAGATTGTGCAGGTCGTCCGCCTCGACGGGGTCGATCAGGGTGATCCGCGCGCGGTTCCCCAAAACACGGTATGCGGGCTTTGTGACAGCGGGGTTCCTGTGAACCGGGTAGATAAAGCGCAGATCGGGGTACGCTTCTGTGAGGCGGAGCACGGCGCGGAAGATTTGCTCGAAAGGCGCGCCGAAATTTTCCCGCCGGTGGGCGGTGAGCAAAATAGTCCGCCCGGCGGAGAAGTCAAAGGCGGCGAGTGTGGGGCTGTGAAAGCTGTAATCCGCCCGCACCAGCATATGCAGCGCGTCGATAACCGTGTTGCCGGTGACGGTGACGAGGCCCTCCGTGCCCTCGGCCCGGAGATTTTCGGCGTTTGACTCCGTGGGGCAGAAGTGCAGCAAAGAGAGGCGGTCACAGAGGACGCGGTTGATCTCCTCTGGGAAGGGGGAATAGCGGTTATGGGAGCGCAACCCGGCCTCCACATGCCCCACGGGAATTTTCGCGTAGTAGGCGGCAAGCGCGGCGGCAAAACTCGTCGTGGTGTCCCCGTGCACCAACACCAGATCGGGGCTTGTCTCCGCCAAAATCGGCCCCAGCCCCGTGAGCACGCCGGAGGTGATGTCCGCCAGGGTCTGAGCGGGGCGCATCAAATCCATGTCGTAGTCGGGCGTGACGCCAAAGACCGCGAGGGCCTGGTCGAGCATCTCCCGGTGCTGGGCAGTCACGCACACGAGGCTCTTTAAACCCGGCGTACGGCCGATTTCCTGGATGAGCGGGGCCATCTTGATGGCCTCCGGCCGCGTGCCAAAGACGCTTAGAATTTTTAGCATAAAATCTTTCCCTTCTTACCCATACACCTCGCCGCCCACGGTAAAGCGCACGGACTCTACGCCGCTGACGTTCAGCAGGGCGTATCTCAGCCCGGCCAAGGCCTGATTCAGTTCCGCCGGGGGGTCAAAATGATTCGGAAAGCTGGAGGGGAAATCCACGGTGCAAATACCGTTTGTGAGGGTCACGGAGGCCAGCTGCGCGTCCTCCGGGAAGAGCCGGGGGAAGCAGGGCTCAGGGTCTCCGGAGACCATCTCGTTGGCCACGGCTTTGGCCACGGCGTCGGAGAGGCCCACGTAACTGTCCATGGAGACCACCCTCGGCAGAGGCGCGAAGCTGCCGTCGGGCAGGAGGACGAAGATACTGATGTTCACCTCGCCCTT
>WQUU01000161.1 GCA_009781925.1 Bacillota bacterium
CAAGGACGGCTCCGCCGGGGGGCACAACGGCCTAAAAAGCGTCATCGCCGCGCTCGGCACGGAGGAATTTCCCCGTCTGCGCGTGGGTGTCGGCGCGCCGGAGCAGTCGGAGCGCGAGATGATCGACTGGGTTTTGGGGAAGTTCCAGGGCGAAGAGGCGGAGATCATGGCGGAGGCGGTCAAGCGTGCGGCGGATGCGGTGGAGTGTATCATGCGCGAGGGGATCGATATGGCGATGGGGAAGTATAATTGAATAAAAATATGATACGAAAGAAGGACGAGTAGATGCAAAAAATAGTGTATCTAAGCAACAGCCGGGACTATACCGAGCAGGGTGACATCAATGAAAATAAGTATTTCACACACGTCAATGGATTGTTAGATGACGGCTGGAAGGTTGCACATTTAACGCCGCTGGAGATTGCTGTTGATAACAGCGAAAAACCGGCTCACAGGGAAACATTAGTGGCTTTTGTGCTGCTTGAAAAAACAGATGAGCACAAGTAAAAGCAATACCATGGTCACCTATACCCCCACCCCCGTCACAATTCAAAATGGCGCACCCGTCGAAATCCCCGCCGCCGATCCCGCCGGGCGGGAGCAGACGTTGGCCTACCGCATTCTGCGGGCGCATAGCCGAGCTCCTGCCAAAGGAAACGGCTCCGGCTTTGCCATCGGCTTTGACGCGCTCATCAGCCACGACATCACCTATGTGGGCATCATCCAGACGGCGCGGGCCTCGGGTCTGACCGAATTCCCCCTCCCCTATGTTTTGACCAATTGTCACAACAGCCTCTGCGCCGTGGGCGGCACCATCAACGCGGACGACCACGTCTTCGGGCTCTCCGCCGCCGTCAAGTATGGCGGAATTTTCGTGCCGGCGAATCTGGCGGTGATCCACAACTACGCCCGGGAGCGGCTCTGCAAATGCGGCGCGATGATCCTGGGCAGCGACAGCCACACCCGTTACGGCTGCTTCGGCGCGTTGGGCGTGGGCGAGGGCGGCGGCGAGCTCGTCAAGCAGCTGCTGCAAAACACCTGGGATGTCGCGCCGCCGGAAGTCGTGCTGGTCTGGCTGGAGGGCAGATTAAAACGCGGCGTGGGCCCCCATGACGTGGCGATCGCCCTGGTGGGCGAGTGCTTCCCGGAGGGGCGGGTCAAAAATAGGATTCTGGAGTTCGCCGGCCCCGGCGTCAAAAATCTCTCCATGGATTTTCGCGCGGGCATCGACGTGATGACCACGGAGACGAGCTGTCTGAGTTCCGTCTGGGAGACGGATGAGACGGTGCGGGAGTACTATGACCTGGTGAAACGGCCGGGGGATTTTTCGGCGTTGCGGATTGCGGACGGCGCGGCGTATGACGCCGTTGTCCGGGTGGATTTGTCAGCCATCGAGTGCATGGCCGCGCTCCCCTTTCACCCGTCCAAGGCTATCACCGTCCATGAATTGAAGGAAAAAGGGATAAATCCCGATCAGGGCATCATCGCGGGCTGCGCGGGCGGGCTCTATGAGAACATCGCCGAGGCCGCCGCCATTCTGGAGGGCGGGGACATCGGCAGCGGGGGCTTTGAGCTGTCCGTTTACCCCGGCTCCGCGCCCATCGCGCTGGCGCTCAGCCGGGACGGCACGGCGGCAAAGCTCACGGCGCGCGGCGCGGTGGTGAAACCCGCATTCTGCGGCCCCTGCTTCGGCGCGGGGGACACGCCGGCCAACGGCAGCTTCTCCGTCCGCCATACGACGCGAAATTTCCCCAACCGGGAGGGCTCCAAACCTTCCGAGGGGCAGGCGGCCTATGTCGCCCTCATGGACGCCCGCTCCATCGCCGCCACGGCGAGAAACGGCGGCGTTCTGACAGCGGCGACCGACGTGGACTACGAAGTCCCGGCGTTTCATTATACTTATGACGACAGCATGTATAAGTCCCGTGTGTATGAGGGTTTTGGCCGCGCGCGGCCCGGCGCGGCCCTGCGCTTCGGCCCCAATATCGCGGACTGGCCCCAAATCCCGGCGCTGAGCCGGCACTTACTGTTAAAAGTCTGCGCCGTGCTCCACGACGAGGTCACGACGACCGACGAGCTCATCCCCTCCGGCGAGACATCCTCCTATCGCTCCAACCCGCTGAAGCTGGCGGAGTTCACTCTGTCCCGGCGTGAACCGGATTATGTAAATCAATGCAGAGATGTCAAGCCCCCGGCAAATTTTGATATTGACGCCACGGACACGACTGTCGGCTCGTGTATCTTCGCCCGCAAGCCCGGGGACGGCTCGGCGCGGGAGCAGGCCGCCTCCTGCCAGAAGGTGCTGGGCGGTTTTGGCAACATCGCTTACGAATACGCCACCAAGCGCTACCGCTCCAACTGTATCAACTGGGGGATCGTGCCCTTTACGATTGAGCGGGAGTTTATCTGGGACGTGGGGGCCTGGATCTATATCCCCGATTTGCGGGCGGGGATTCTAAACGGGCAGGAATTCTTCCCGGCAAAAGTCTTTTTGGGGGAACATGTCTCAGATATTATGTTAACTTTAAAGGACTTAGATCCCGAGGAACGGCAAATTCTCGCGGACGGCTGTCTAATGAATCATTACGCGAACAGGAGCAAACATGAGTAAAATTGCCATGAAGACCCCCCTCGTCGAGATGGACGGGGACGAGATGACCCGGGTGCTCTGGGCCATGATCAAGGACAAGCTGATCCTCCCTTATATTGACCTCAAAACTCAGTACTACGACCTGGGACTCCTGCACCGCAATGAAACACAGGACGCTGTCACCGCCGAGGCCGCCGCAGCCACGAAGCGGCTGGGCGTGGCGGTCAAGTGCGCCACCATCACCCCCAACGCCCAGCGCATGGAGGAATACCCTCAGCTCACCGAGATGTGGCGCTCCCCCAACGGCACCATTCGCGCCATCCTGGACGGCACGGTCTTCCGCGCGCCGATCACGGTCAAAAATATCCGGCCCTTGGTGCCGAACTGGCAGAGGCCCATCACCGTGGCCCGCCACGCCTATGGGGACATGTACCGGGCCGCGGAATTCCGGACGGAGGAGCCCGGTACGGCGACGCTGCGGTTTGTGGGCGAGAGCGGGGCCGTGACAGAGAAAGAGGTCGCAAAACTGTCTCCCGGGGCGATCTTGCAGGGGATGCACAACCTGGACGCCTCCATCGGGCACTTCGCGGAGGCCTGCTTCCGCTACGCCCTCGACCAGCGGCAGGATCTGTGGTTTTCTACGAAGGACACCATCTCCAAAATCTACGACGGGCGTTTTAAAGAGATTTTTGACGGCGTGTTCGAGCAGTACCGCACCGACTTCAAGAAGTACGGCCTCAGCTATTTTTATACCCTCATCGACGACGCCGTGGCCCGGGTCATGCGCTCCGGCGGCGGCTTTGTCTGGGCGCTCAAAAACTACGACGGGGATGTCATGAGCGACATGGTGAGCACGGTTTTCGGCAGTCTGGCCATGATGACCTCCATTTTGGTCTCCCCCGACGGAAAATACGAGTACGAGGCCGCTCACGGCACCGTCACGCGGCACTACTACCGGCACCTGAAAGGCGAGAAGACCAGTACGAACCCGGTGGCGACCATTTTCGCCTGGACAGGGGCCCTCAAAAAGCGCGGGGAACTGGACGGTCTGCCCGATCTGGCGGACTTCGCCGAAAAACTGGAGCGCGCGGCGCTGGATACCATTGAGGCCGGAGATATGACGGCGGACTTGGCCACTCTGGCGGTGGGGCAGGTGCGGATCCTGAACTCCGAGGATTTTTTGGACGCGATCGCAAGACGGATGAATTAGTCGTCATTGCGAGGAGCAACGCGACGAAGCAATCCAGAACGCCCTAAAACCCTGGATTGCTTCGCTTCGCTCGCAATGACGGGTAGGGCATTAAATCATTATAGGAGGCATCACTATGCAAGATCAGCAATGGCTTGAAAAAATGCACAGCGGCAGGGGCTTTATCGCCGCGCTGGATCAGAGCGGCGGCAGTACGCCCAAGGCGCTGAAGCTCTATGGGATCGATGAAAGCGCGTATGCAAATGGCGACGAGATGTTCGCCCTCATCCACGCCATGCGAACCCGGATCATGACCGCGCCCGCGTTCAATTCGGACAACATCCTCGGCGCAATCCTCTTTGAGAGCACGCTCGACCGGCAGGTGGGGGGCCTGCCCACCACTGATTACCTCTGGGGAAAGGGGATTCTGCCGTTTTTGAAGATCGATGCGGGCCTGGACGCCGAGGCCGGACGCGCGCAGCTGATGAAGCCCATACCGGGCCTGGACGCGCTGCTGGAAAAGGCGGTTGAGAACAAGGTCTTCGGCACAAAAATGCGCTCGGTCATCCACGGCGCGGAACCCGACAGCGTCAAGGCTGTCGTGGCGCAGCAGTTCGCGCTCGCCAAAAAAATCATCGGCTACGGATTGATCCCCATTATTGAGCCTGAAGTGGATATTTATGCCCCCGACAAGGCGGAGGCGGAAGTTATGCTGCTGGAGGCCTTATACCGGGAGCTCCTGGAGCTCCATCCGGAGGACAAGGTGATCTTTAAGCTCAGCCTGCCCAGTGCA
>WQUU01000162.1 GCA_009781925.1 Bacillota bacterium
CGCATCTTGTGCTCTGGCAGAACCCGGGAAAAGATATTGGTCGTCTTCACTTTTATCCGCAGTTCCTCGTCGCCCATTTCGCTGAGCTCGGCGCCGGTACACACCTGCTCACTGTGTTGGATCCCGACCTGCCGCGCGATGGCGGCGGCTGTCACGCCGTTGTCCCCGGTGATCATCACCACCCGGATCCCCGCGCGCTGACAGACCGCGATGTCCCCCTTGACGCCCTCCCGCGGCGGATCGGCCAGGCCGATCAGACCGGAAAATGTGAGCTTGCAGGCCGGGAGCGTCGCCGGAATCTCGGCCTCCGACGCGGGGAACATGAAGCCCACGGCAATTACCCGGAGACCCTGCTGGGACAGGGAGAAGATCTGTTCATCCGCCGTTTGGCGCGCCTCTTCGCCGAGGCCGCAGAGGCTGAGGATCGACTCCGGCGACCCCTTCGCGGCGATCATGAGACGGCCCTCATGCACCCAGACGTGCCCCATCATCTTCGTCTCGTTGGTGAAGGCGTATTCGGAGACAAAGCGGCTCTCGCGTTCAAAGAGGTGTTCCCGCGTGATCCCGCGCTCGGCGCAAAACCGCAGCATGGCCTGCTCCATGGGGTCATAGGCGTCGGTCTCGCAGGCGAGGCCCATGAGCTCGTGGAGCGCATCCAAGTCCCCCGACGCGCTCCAGGTCTCTTTGACGGCCATGCGGTTTTGGGTGATGGTGCCGGTTTTGTCCACACAGAGCACCGAGATGGCGCCCAGGGTCTCCACGGCGGGAAGCCGGCGGATGAGCGACTGCTTTCTGGCCAGCCGCCACGCGCCCATGGACAGAAAGACCGCCAGCACCACCGGAAACTCCTCCGGGATCATAGCCATGGCCAAAGTGATGCCGGATAAGAGGCTCTCGATCCAGCGATCCTTTGGCTGATGATCCGGGAGGTTCAGCCAGGTGAGCGCCACGGCCAGCAGGCAAAAGACGATTGCGATGACGGCGCTGGCCTTGACCACTTTGCCGATCTGTTTTTCCAGCGGAGTGGGGCGCTCCGGCGCCTCGGCGATGTGTACGCCGATTTTGCCGTATTCGGTCTCCCGCCCGATTTTCTCGACCAATACGGCGGCGCTGCCTTGGATGACCAGGGTTCCGGCGTAGCAGCAGTCCCGCCGCCAATACTCCTCCGGCCTCTCACCGGCGGAGATGCTTTTCCACACGCCCTCCGACTCGCCGGTGAGGGAGGACTCGTCCACACACAGGTCGCTGACCCGGAGAAGCCTGCCGTCCGCCGGGATTTTGACGCCCTCCGCGATCAGCATCACGTCGCCCGGCACCAGGTCGGCGCTGGGGATCTTTTGCTCCGCCCCGTCCCGGAGCACGGTGACGGCGGGAGCGGACAGGTTTTTGAGCGCGCCCAAAGTCTTGTCGGTCTTCCACTCCTGAAAAGTCTCGATCCCGATGACGGCGACGACAAATATGAGCATAATCGCGCCGTCCCGCGCCTGGCCCAAAATAAAATAGACCAGTGCGGCGGCGATCAGCAGGAGAAACATCGGCTCCCGCAGAACCCCCAGCAGTTTTAAGAAGAGGCCTTTCTTCTTTTCGCTGCCGAGCTCATTTTTTCCGTATATCTTTTGCAGTTCCGCCGCCTGTTTTGCGGTCAGCCCCTGGACGGGGTCGGTTATGCCGGTCATGACGAGGCTATCCTCCTGAAAAAATGCTGCTTGTGTGAGATAATACCATGCGGCGCGTTTACTTTCAAGATTGATTTTGGCGAAAACATAAAATTATCGGGAACCACTTGTTTTTCTTGGCGGGAAGCGATAAAATCAATCTGGGGCAGAGGCGGAATAATCCGGCAAAAATTGAAACCCCCTATAAAAAATATAAGCCGGGGGAGATGAAATTCGATATGGATGATCTGATATCCAGACCCTTGGGCCGCACAAAATTAAAGGCGGAGAACGTAGATCTGTATTACGGCGCCTACCACGCCCTGACGAAGGTCACCTGTGACATCCCTTCGTGCGCGATCACGGCGATCATCGGCCCCTCCGGCTGCGGGAAGTCCTCCCTCCTGCGCATTTTTAACCGCATGAACGACCTGATCCCTTCCGCGCGGGTCGAGGGGAAAGTCTTTCTCGATGACACCGATATCTACGAGCGGGGTGTGGATGTCGTCTCTCTCCGGGAGGCGGTGGGCATGGTGTTCCAAAAGCCCAACCCCTTTCCCATGAGTATCTACGATAACGTCGTGATCGGCCCCAGGCACCACGGGATCAAAGGCAGGCGGGAACTCCTGGAGATCGCGGAGCGCGCCCTGTCCCAGGTGGCCCTCTGGGGCGACGTGAAGGACAAGCTGAGGAGTTCCGCCGCCGAACTCTCTCCGGGGGATCAGCAGCGGCTCTGCATCGCCCGCGCTTTGGCGACAAAGCCGGAAGTCCTGCTCATGGACGAGTCCACCAGCGCCCTGGATCCGGAATCCACAATGAAGATTGAGGCGCTCATGCTGGAACTGGCAAAGCAATATACCATCATCATCGTCACGCACAATATGGAGCAGGCCAGGCGGGTCTCCGACATGTCGGCCTTTTTGATGCTCGATGACGACAAGGTGGGTACCCTGGTCGAATATGCCCCGACAGCTGAGATGTTTTCAAGGCCGCAAGACAGGCGCACAGAGGATTATATTACGGGCCGCTTTGGATGATACCATCCATGATTGGGGTACATATGGGGCAGAAAAAACAGGCAAAAAGAATAGGGTCGGGAAAAACGGCGCTCCTCATGGCGGCGGTACTCCTTCTGGGCCTGATGTCCGCCTGCGGAAAGTCTGCGGCGGGAGTTGTCCTGGTGGGTTCCACCTCCGTGCAGCCCTACGCCGAAGTGCTGGCGGAGGAGTACCACGTTCTGGTTCCCGACAGCCGGGTGGACGTCCAGGGCGGCGGTTCAGCCACCGGCATTGAGGCCGCCGAGACCGGTACCGCGGACATCGGTATGTCCTCCCGGAATTTGACCGATGCCGAGGAGAGCAAGCTATGGTCAATCGAGATCGCGAAAGACGGCATCGCCATCGTGGTCAACCCCGCGAACCCCGTGACAGATCTCACCCTGGATCAGGTTCGTGACATCTACGCGGCCAATATCACCGACTGGAGCGAGGTGGGCGGGCATCAGGGCAAGATCCATCTCGTTACCCGCGAGGAGGGCTCGGGTACCAGGAGCTCTTTTGAGAGTCTGGTGATGGGCAAGGCTGAGATCACCCCCAAGGCCATCGTTCAAGCCTCCAACGGCGCGGTGCGGCAGGTGGTGTCCAGCGACCCGGACGCGGTCGGGTTTATCTCCCTGGGCCTCGTGGACGAGACGGTCAAGGCCATACAGCTCGACGACGTCATGCCGACGCGGGACAATATCCTAAACGGGAGCTACAGCCTTTACCGGCCCTTCCTGTTTGTGTGCGGCGCCCCGCCGGAGGGGCCCACGAAGGAGTTTATTGATTTTGTGATGTCCGCAGAGGGACAGCGGGTTTTGGAGGACGCGGGGCTTATTACCGCTGTGGAGACTCCGATGAAAAATCCATAAAAAGGGGGATGCGTTTGAAGAAGTTTCGGGAAAAACTGTCGGGGCGCATTTTCCTTGTTCTGGCGCTCATGTCGATCGCGATGCTGGCGCTGATCACCGTGTTTATCGTGATCAACGGTGCGCCCATTATCGGCAAGGTCGGTGTTCTGAACTTTGTTTTCGGGATGAAGTGGGCGCCCAGCAAAGGCGACTTTGGTATCTTCCCGATGATCGTGGGCTCCGTGGCGGTGACCCTGGGGGCTGCCGTTATCGGTGTGCCCATCGGCCTGTGTTGCGCCATTTTTTTGGCGGAGTTTGCCCCGGAGAAAGTGCGGAACGTCTTTCGGCCGGCCATTCAGTTGCTGGCCGGAATCCCCTCGGTGGTATACGGTTTCTGGGGGCTCCTGTTCATCGTGCCATTCATCCGCAATTATCTGGGCGGCCCGGGGCTGAGCATCCTGGCCGGTTCTATCATCCTTGGCATTATGATTCTGCCGACTGTGATCAGCATCTCGGAGGTGTCCCTTTTGGCGCTGCCCCGCCAATACAAAGAGGGCTCACTGGCTCTGGGGCTGACCCACTGGCAGACCATCCGCTCGGTTCTGTTGCCGGCGGCAAAGTCGGGTCTCGTCTCCGCCGTTATTTTGGGGTTGGGCCGCGCCATCGGCGAGACTATGGCGGTTATCATGGTGCTGGGCAACGCCGTAGCCATTCCCTCATCGATTCTGGATCCGGTCAGAACCCTGACGACCAACATCGGCATTGAGATGGGCTACGCCTCGGGCGAGCACAAGCAAGCCCTGTTCGCCACAGGCATCGTGCTGTTTATCATCATTATGGTCATAAACGGTTCGGCCCAGGCGGTCACCCGGAAGCGGGGGGGAGCGGAAAAGTGAAAAAACGTTCGCACACCGGCGAAATTATCGCCAAAGTGATCATCTGGCTGGCCGCCCTGCTCGTCGTCGCGGTGCTCCTGGCGGTGGTGGTCTATATCCTGGTCAAAGGCCTGCCCACGATCA
>WQUU01000163.1 GCA_009781925.1 Bacillota bacterium
ACCTCCACCTTGGCAAGGTGGCGCTCTGCCAAATGAGCTACGCCCGCATCGCCGCGCAATCATCATTTTACCACAAATCTTCCGCTTGTCAAGGCCGGATTTGCCGTCCGGTGAAGCCTCCAGATTTGCCGCAGGGGCCGACGCCCTAGGCGGCCCGCCTATACTTGCCTATCCCTGCGCGGGCGGGCTCTCCGCCGTCTGTGCTGTCTCCACGATATAGTCCGACGGGCAGGCGGGGATATCCGCCGAGGCAATCCAGATATAATTCGGGCGCATGGACGCGTCCCCGCGCAAAAGGGCGGCGGCATCGCCCGGTATCCCGGCGGAGCAGTCCAAATGATACCACTGTCCCTTCAACCACACGATGTTCCAGGCGTGATCCTCGCCGTTCAACGTTCCCTCCACGGCCTGACAGGGGATGTGCACAGCATCGGCCAATGCGAGAAAGGCCAGCGCCATGCCATAGCTGTCCGCCGAACACCGCCCGGCGTCCCCGGCACAGAGCGCGCCATAGGCAGACGGCGCGGACGCGGCGTCCTTGCTGTAGTCACAGCTGTCCACGAAGCTTTGAGCCAGCGCCAAGATGGCGTCATACCCGCTCTGCTCCCTCACACCGGAGGCGGTCACCAAACTTTCCACAGCCTGGCGCATTTCTTCCAGCTTTTGCGCCAGTTCCTCCGAAGTCATGCCGCCGTAGTCCAATTTGATCTCAAAGATTCTGTTATAGTTTGTCGCCGAATAGACCGCCGGATAGACCGTCGCCGTCAGGGTCGGGAGGGCCGGGGCGGCCATGGGATTTTTAAAAAACGCCTGCTTCAGATAGGTTTGCATCTGCGCCTCGCCGATAATGCTGGTGTTCATCTGCGCGGTCACCGAGGTTCCCCCCGTGTTCAGCAGCTCCGTGATGGTATCCTGCAATTGCGCCACTGTGGTCAGGGGTTTGATCGCGTTCACATCGTCCTGCGAGCGCCGATATCCGACGCTGATGGTCACCTCATAGTAGGACACGAACTGCACCAGCTGGCTGCGGGAGAAATAGTCCACGGCATAGGCCCCGATCGGCGTATTCATCTTCACCTCGTCACAGGCCTTGCCGATGTCCGTGTCGATGTCTTTGCCGTCATAGGAGTTGAAGTCAATTTTGCCGGAGGTCTCATGCGCGTTCACAAGGGTCAGGATTTTTGCTCTCAATTCACTGTAGTTGCTGACGGTCTGCCCCGTGTCCGCGGGCGTCTCCGCCGGATTTTCCACATAGTCCGAAATCTTTTCATAGGGCCCGTCGAGCATGGAGGCGCAGCCCGCCATAGCGCATAGCAGGCACAGGACGAGTAAAACGGACAAAACACGCCTCGTCATAGGGCACACCTCCGGGGAAAATGGTTCGCGTAGGGAACGGATTTATCCGTTCCGCCATGGAATCATCGGAACGGATAAATCCGTTCCCTACATGATCTCTACGACGTGATTCACAGCTTTTTGTTCCCCTACAATTCGCTCTCGATGCTCATGAATCCCTTCCCGAAGACCTCCCGGGCGTCTGAGACGATGACAAAGGCCTCCTCATCAATCCCGCTGACCAGTCTCCGCAATTCCGTGATCTGCTGGGGTTTGATGGCGCAGAGGATAACACCCTTTTCCCTGTGCGACCAGCCCCCTTCCCCGCGCAGAAGCGTAACGCCCCGGACGAGTTTTTGGGTGATCGCAACGCTGATCTCCGCGCTCTTGTCGGTGATGATATGGCAGGTTTTCGTGTTGATCGCGCCGTAGAGCACCAGATCGATGATCTGCGTACCGACGAACATGGTGATGATGCCGTACATGGCGCTGTCGTACAGGCGGAACACGGCGGCAAACGTGCCGATGACAACCACGTCCAGGATCAGGATGAAGGTGCCGAAATTGATATGGGGGCGGCGCTTGCGAAGAAACTTAGCCACAATGTCCACCCCGCCGGTGGTTCCTCCCACCTTGTACACGAGGCCGAGGCCGATGCCCTTGAGCAGTCCGCCGTAGATGGAGGCCAGCAGCGGCTGCGACGTGGCGACCCAGCCAAACGTGTTAAACAAATCCACCAGCAGCGAGGACACCACCATGCCCACCAAAGACGCAAGCATGAATTCCAGCCCAAACTTCTTCCAGGCGAAGAGGAACAGCGGGATGTTCATCACGATGGTCATAGTCCCCACCGGCAGCTTGTCCCACAAAAAGTTGAGGATCATGGCGATGCCGACGAGTCCGCCCGTCGGGATCGCGTTGGGATAACTGAAGAAGGAAAACCCCACGGCGTAAATCGCCGCCCCGGCGATGATCACGAGGTAGGAAGTTGTGATGCGGAGAAGGGTGTTGGTTGGTGGTTTCATCTATAGATTCACTCTCCTGAACGGAATAAGGACGACCACCCCGGCCTACGGCCACCCCTCCCCAGAGGGGAATAGGGGCCGGGGCTTATGTATTGGCTGTTTCTGCAGATGGTTTGAGTTTGCCGCGTTTGATGAGTTCGTCGCGGAGGGGAGGGTCGAGGAGGGTGGTTTCGTCGATGATGGCGTCCATAAGTTGGTCGGCGGTGAGGTTTATGGCCCATCTGAGATCTGCTCCGATAAGGCATGTATCAATAAGGTTTGCTTCGCCGAGGTTTGCTTCGAGAAGGTGTGCACCCTTGAGGTTTGCTCCGCTAAGGTTAGCATGTTCGAAGTGGGCTCTGCTGAGATGTGCTTTACAGAGATGTGCTACCCGAAGATGTTCCCATTCGAGATGCACTGATTCAAGTATTAACTCTGTGTGGTTAATCCTTTCCGTGCGAAGCAATAACGCAATAATTGTTTTTGCGATTACAATATCTGAGGGAAAATCTTTATCAAAGGAAAAATCTTCTCTGGGATTAGTGAGTTTTTTCCATTCTTCAATCACAAATCGGTTAATAATCTCCAGCACATTTTCTCGATCTTTTTCCGAATCCTGTGCTAATCGTTTTAATTCATAGAGTGCGCCTGTGCGAATGGCAATACTTTCGTTTCCCAAATGCTCAATTGCCTTGGTTAAAAGCTCGGTATATTTAGTATCTCGATCCAATTCGGCAGAGACTTCTGTGAAATATTGCTTCCGAAATTGAACTACTGCTGCGCCGCCCACAGTAATAACGCCTAAAACTGTCGCTGCTGGCAGAAAAATGTCATATAACGTTACACTGGAACCGCCAACGAGCTTTAATGCAACTATTATTATTGCGTAAAGCACCAACCCCGCCAGCAAAAAACCAGCTACAACACCTAAAAGTCCATTACTACTGGGTTTTGTCAGTTCCTTCCTCCACCACGCAATGAATTTATTATCCCGCTTCATCTCTCTCCCTTCTGTCCTTGCCCCGATTCCCCTCTCGAGAGGGGTGGCGCGAAGCGCCGGGGTGTGGTCCTTTGCTGCCGAAGCGCCGGGGTGTGGCCCTTTGCTGCCGTAGGCCGGGGTGTGGGCCCTTCGTTGTTCCCTGTTAACTGTTCATTGTTAACTGTTCCTCGCCCCTATCCTCCGGCCGCAGCAGCGCGCCGGCGGCGGGGACGCTGCGCACCCGGTACCGCGCCGCGTTCTTGATCTTCGCCTCCGCCAGAAACGCGGCCTTTTCCACGGAATACTTCACCTTCAGATTCATCACGCCCACGCCCTGGGTGCTCCTAGAGGTCTTGGGGCTCAGCAGCGCGGTGCTGAAGATGATCGCGCGGCCCTCCGTGGAGGTGACGGCGACCTCGCCCTCCTTTTTCAGCTGCAAAATCGACACCAGCGGGCTCTTGTCCGAGTAGGCCCCGGTGAGCTTCTTTCGGTTACTCTTCGTGCTGTAGGCACTGAGTTCCAGGCGCGCGCACTTGCCGTTGGCAAAGAACAGCAAAATCTGGCCGCTGTAGTCGCCGGGGTCGAGCATGGTCAGCACGCTCTCCTCCTCGTCCAGGCCCAGAGCCGCCGGGAGGTAGCTTCCCAGCGCGGAGGCTTTCGTGTCCTCAAAGTCCCGTACCCGGGCCTTGTACACCTGCTGCCTGTCCGTGAAGAACAGCAATTCCCCGGCGTTTTGGGCCTCGAAGCTCTGGGAGGGCCCGTCCCCCTCTTTATACTTCTGCTCCCCGCCCATGCGCAGGGAGAGCGGCGTGATCTTCTTGAAATAGCCCCCCTGGGAGAGAAAGAGGTTGACCGTATAGTCCTCCACGTGCAGCTCCTCGGAGAATTCCTCCACCTCGTGGGCGTAGACGATGCCGGTCTTGCGCTCCGCGGGGTATTTCTTTATTATCTGTTTTAATTCGTCGGATATGAGTTTCCGGATCCGCCGGGAACTCCCCAGCGTATCCTCGAGGTCGGCGATCTCCGCCTCCAGCGCCGCCGTCTCCTCCACGCGCTTCAAAATGTACTCCCGATTGATGTTGCGCAGGCGAATTTCCGCCACATACTCGGCCTGGATCTGGTCGATGCCGAAGCCGATCATGAGATTCGGCACCACATCCGCCTCGTGCTCGGTATTGCGGATGATGGCAATGGCCCGGTCGATGTCCAGGAGAATTTTTTTGAGGCCGTTTAAGAGATGCAGCTTCTCCCTTTTTTTCGTTAGATCGTAGTACACCCGGCGTTTCACGCAGTCCACACGCCAGGCGATCCACTCGTCGAAGATTTCCCGCACCCCCATGACACGGGGCATCCCCGCGATGAGGATGTTGAAGTTGCAGGAAAACGTGTCCTGGAGCGGCGTCATCTTGAAGAGCTTCTGCATGAGCTTTTCCGGATCCACGCCGCGCCGCAGGTCGATGGTGAGCTTTAGTCCCTTCAGATCCGTCTCGTCCCGCATGTCCGCGATCTCTTTGACCCGCCCCGCCTTGACCAATTCGGAGACCTTGTCCATGATGGCCTCGGTCGTGGTGGTATAGGGGATCTCATAGATCTCGATGAGATTATTGTGGTTAACATAACGCCAGCGCGCCCGCAGCTTGACGCCGCCGCGCCCGCACTCATAGATGCTCCGCATGTCAGCCGCGTCATAAATAATCTCGCCGCCCGTGGGGAAATCCGGGGCCGGAATGGTTGACATAATATTATGATTTGGGTCATTGAGCAGCTGGATCGCCGTCTCGCAGACCTCCGCGAGATTGAAGCCGCAGACTTGGCTGGCCATACCCACGGCGATCCCCAGGTTGGCGGACACCAGCACGTTTGGGAAAGCGGTGGGCAAGAGCGTCGGCTCCTGCATACTGCCGTCGTAGTTGTCCGTAAAATCCACGGTGTCGCTACCGATATCCCGGAAGAGCTCGGCGCAGATGGCGCTGAGTTTGGCCTCCGTATAGCGGGAGGCGGCGTAGGCCATATCCCGGGAGTAGACCTTGCCAAAGTTGCCCTTGGAGTCCACAAAGGGGGTCAAGAGCGCGTCGTAACCCTTGGAGAGCCGCACCATGGTCTCGTAAATCGCGGCGTCCCCGTGGGGATTGAGGCGCATGGTCTGGCCCACGATGTTGGCGCTTTTCGTGCGCGCGCCCGTGAGCAGATTCATCTTGTACATGGTGTACAGGAGCTTCCGCTGGGAGGGCTTGAAGCCGTCAATCTCCGGGATGGCCCGGGACAGGATGACGCTCATGGCATAGGGCATGTAGTTGCTCTCCAGCGTCTCCGTGATGGGCTGCTCCACGATTTCGGCGCGGAGACCTTCGACGGCGGGGTCAACGGGACGGGCGGAATCGGTTGGGCGGGTTTTCTTTGGCATAGGAACCTCCGCAGGTCAAGGGCACTCCCTCGGTCAGCGCAAGGGCCGCGCTGCCAGCTCCCTCAGGGAGGGAGCCACGGTGCCACAGACTTTTCATAAACTGACATCAGTGTCCTTTTCTTCTATTTGGCCTGGCTCTTCCTTCGGTTTAATAAATACCCTGTGATTGCCCAAGATGAGTACGAAGAACACGAAAAACGACATCATCTCGATCGACACAAACACCTTCGCGATTGTGGCCGTCGGATAAATGTCCCCGAATCCCACCGTCGCTAAAGTGGTCACACTGAAGTAGATCACATTGACGCACTCGTCCAGCGGCGTATTGCCGCTGAGGCCAGAGAACGCGTTCGGCAGATATAAGTATAAGATGCTGTAAATCGCCGCAAACATAACGGCCGTGGTCAAAACGCTGCTGAGCGCGACATGCAGGTTCCCGCCTTGGTAGGGCCTTTGCAGAACTTTTACGAACCTGCTGAAACTCTTCGCAATCCCAAGAAGCATAAAACTTGAGCTAATAAAAAGAGCGATCAGATTAGCGGTCATATCTGCGGAGCGATGCATGGATAACAGCATATAGGAATAGAGCATTCCTATCATCACCTGCAAATACAAAAACCAGATGGGTGCCTGTCTTCCTCTCTTCTTAAACAGCCACATCTTTTTGCCCTCCCTCCGTCACGCCACAAGTTCAACCCGGTTTCCGTCCGGGTCGGAGACTTGGCTCTCATAGTACCCGTCGCCCGTCACGCGCGGCCCGCTGAGCACGGCGTAGCCGTCCTCCCGCAGCCGCTTCGTCAGCGTGTCGACGGCCTCCCGGCTCCCTGTGCTGAACGAGAGATGGGTGTATCCGATCTGCTCCCCGGTCTCCGCGCTTGCCGGGACATCGGGTCTTTGCATGATCTCAAGCCGGCAGCCGTCCTCAAAGGACAGAAAATAGGTCTGCAGCCCGGTTTTGGGATTGTGATACAGCGCATTGGACACCGCGCCAAAATAGTTTACATAATATTCTTTTGTCCGCTCCAGGTTCTGGACATAGACGGCAATGTGGTCGATGCGCATGGCTGATCCCCCATCACGATTTCTGATTCAGCAGCTTGCTGTGAAACGTATAGATAAACGACAGGAAAAATACAAATATTTGCAGCGGAAAAATCACCAATCGTTCCGTCAGGCCGAGAATGTTCAGATTTGCGGCCATTCCGATCGGATTCATCGCGCCAAAGAGCGTGATCACTACGGCGGCAATGAGAAAAATTCTGCCCAAAACCTTTAATTTTTCTTTTTTCAAATATCCAAACGCAAGCAGGAAAAAGGAGAAAATCGTCGTAAACACCACAACAACCGTCACAACAATGTGCATCATGTTTTGAAAATTCATCACGGTCTTATCCCCCGCGAGCGGAAACAGCGCGTAGCCGACCGTGGTGGTGAGCGCCATGATCAGAAAAATGATGTACCCGGCCCTTGTGAGCGTATGATAGTCCCGAAACGCTTTCAGAACCATCCCAAACGCGAACAGCACAAAGCAGATACCGTAAATCGTTGTAAATATCCGCAACAAGCCGGCGTTTGGCGCTCCCGTCGCCGTCAGAGAACTGATGTCCGTTGTGATCGGATCATACGCGCTCCAAAGCGCCTGTCCCAAAAACACGTGGAAAAAATAGACGATCACCGCGATCATTCCAAGGGGCATGAGCCATTTCAGCAATTTCATGATATGATTTCCTCCTATTATTTCTGCATTAGTTTTATCCGAGAATTATCGTTTGTCATTCTGAGTAGGGGCGGCTAATAGCCGCCCGCGGGCGATTGATAATCGCCCCTACTGCGCGCCGAAAAAGTTATCCCGCGGCGCGTCGGGGGCGCCACGCCCTACGACACGCCCACCAGGTCGCCTTAACTCACGTCTACCAGATCCAGATACTCAACCCCATGCTCCGCGATGTGCGCTTTCCGCCCCGCCAGGTCATCCCCCTGGAACAGGTCAAACACGGCGGCGGTGCGCGCCGCGTCCTCCGGCATGACGCGGATCAAACGCCGGGTCTCCGGGTTCATGGTTGTGAGCCACATCATCTCCGGATCGTTTTCACCCAAACCTTTGGAGCGGTTGATCGTGACTTTCTGATCGCCCAGTTTTTCCAAAATCTCCGCCTTCTCCCCGTCGGAATAGGCGAAGTAGGTCTTCCCCCTGCTCTCAATCTCGTACAGCGGCGTCTCCGCGATGTAAATGTAGCCCTCGTTGATCAGGGTCGGCGCCAGGCGGTAGAGCATCGTCAGGATCAGCACGCGGATCTGAAAGCCGTCGTAATCCGCGTCGGTACAGATGATGACCTTATTCCAGCGCAGCGCGCCCAAGTCAAAGGTGGAGAGTTCTTTGCCTCTGCCCTTCTCCACCTCCACCCCGCAGCCCAGAACTTTGATGAGGTCGGTGATGATCTCGCTCTTGAAAATTTTCGCGTAGTCCGCCTTGAGGCAGTTTAAAATTTTGCCCCGCACGGGCATGACGCCCTGATACTCCGCGTCCCGGCTCAGCTTTACGCTGCCGAGGGCGGAGTCCCCCTCCACGATGTAGATTTCCCGCTTGTCCAAATCCTTCGTGCGGCAGTCCACGAACTTCGCCACGCGCGATGTGATGTCAACCGTTCCGCTGAGTTTCTTTTTGATATTGAGCCGGGCTTTCTCCGCCTGCTCCCGGCTGCGCTTGTTGATCAGGATCTGCTCAATGACCCGGTCGGCCTCCTGCTTGCGCTCGATGAAATAGATCTCCAACTGGGAGCGGAGGAAGTCCGTCATGGCCTCCTGGATGAAGCGGTTGGTGATGGCTTTCTTCGTCTGGTTCTCATAGGAGGTCTGGGTGGAGAAACAGTTGGTGATCAGAATCATGCAGTCCTGGATGTCCTGGAAACTGATCCGGCTCTCCCCCTTTTGGTACTTGCTCTGCTTCTTGAGGATTGCGTCACAGGCGGAGACAAAGGCGCTTCGCGCAGCCTTCTCCGGCGCGCCGCCGTACTCCAGCCAGGAGCTGTTGTGGTAATATTCGATGACATTGACCCGGTTGGAGAAGCAAAACGCGGCGGAGAGTTTGACCTTATACTCCGGTTTGTCCTCCCGGTCGCGGCCCCGCCGCTCCGTCTCGATGAAATACGGGGCGGTGAGAACGCCCTCCTCCCCCGCCAGTTCGCCCACGTAATCCGTGATACCGTTTGCATAGAGGAAATCCCGGGTCTCGAACTTTCCGCCGGTCTGGTTCTTAAAGCGGAAGGTCACACCGGCGTTCACCACGGCCTGGCGGCGGAGAGTGTCGGTGAAATACTCTACCGGCACGTCGATGTCCGTAAACACGCTGAGATCTGGCCGCCAGCGGAAGCGGGAGCCCGTCTTTTTGCCGCGATCCGTGGGCTCAACCAACATCTTGCCTACGATCTCCCCCTTTTCAAAGCGCAGCGTGTATTTCTTCCCATCCCGCCAGACATTTACGTCCATGTACTCCGAGGCGTACTGAGTGGCGCAGGCGCCCAGGCCGTTTAAACCCAGGGAGAACTCGTAGTTCTCCCCCTCGTCGTTTTTGTATTTTCCCCCGGCGTAGAGCTCGCAGAAGATCAGCTCCCAATTAAAGCGCCCCTCAGTCTCATTCCAGTCCACAGGACAGCCCCGGCCAAAATCTTCGACCTCAATAGACTTGTCTTCGAAGCGCGTTACTGTTATAATATCCCCGTACCCCTCGCGGGACTCGTCGATGGCGTTGCTCAGAATCTCGAACACCGCGTGCTCGCAGCCCTCCAGCCCATCCGATCCGAAGATGACGGCGGGGCGTTTGCGCACCCGATCCGCCCCCTTGAGCTGGGAGATGCTCTCGTTGCCGTATCCGCCGGATTTTGCTTTTGTCATATGGTATCTGCCTCTCACCGAAACAACCGCATCGTAGGGAACGGATTGATCCGTTCCGCCTCGTCGAATGTCGGAACGGATCAATCCGTTCCCTACAAGATGTTGCAATATTTGTTTGTCGATTAACCTTATCTAGTATATACCACCTTGACAAAAAAATCAAGCGGAGACTGCTCTAAAACAGTCCCCGCCCGCTTTGAACCGGCCAACAGCATTTTAATTTGATGCCGTGTTGCTCGCCGCTAAGGCGGCAACCGCAACACATGGCAAACGCAGACCAAATCCAAAACTTGACCCAGCCGGCTCATTCAGCCAAATTTCTTTCTATACGTTCCGCTCTCATTACTCACAATCGCGGGTGTCATCCACTTGTTCGGAAAAATCGCTCAGACGCTGCCCGAGCGCACCGAACGGATCCTTTGAACGGAAAGGCGTATCTCATTTGCTGAGTCCGAGCTTATTATGGCTCTGGCATCCGAAAAAACGCAAAGCAAATTTTTGAAAAATGTTTAAGCTTTGTCCCTCCGGAATACAATACCTTTAAACGGAGGGAAAATCACCCATGACACAGCGAAAACTGACCCGGACGCATCAGGCGGAATTTGACCGCGTTTTAAGCGAGGTGCGGGCGATCCGCGAAAACTTGGACAAGGCCTACGCCAGTTTTGAGGCCAGCACCGACCCCGGCCTGACAGAGGCCAGCATTTTTGAGATCAACGCACTCAGAGCCCACTATGACCACGCCCTGCGGAACATCAAAACCATCGCGCTGTAGGGACGCCATTTATGGCGTCCGCCGCCGCAAGGCGTCCGCCGCGATTTGAAAGGATGCGTTTGCCATGACCACTGCCATCATCGCGATTGCCGTCGTCGGAATACTGCTGCTCGCCCTGCTGTTCAAGATCATCAAGACCCCGATCAAATGGTTTTTTAAACTTCTGATCCACGTCGCCATCGGCTTCGTGGCCCTCTTTGTCGTCAACTGGCTCATCGGCTGGTTGGGCGCGCCCGCCAGCTGGGAGTTGGGGCTCAACTGGATCAACGCCCTCGTCGCCGGTGTTCTGGGCGTCCCGGGGGTGATCCTGCTGTTTTTGTGGCAAAATGTGATCTGAATACATAGTTTGTATGCGGGTAGGGGCGGATTCAATATCCGCCCCATAAATTTTTGTCCGTTTTGCTCTTGACAAATTTCCCTTCTAGTGCTAATACTTAGAGTATCCGCCACAAATTGGAGTGATATCGCGATGGACAATGCTTTGGAAGTTCAAAACCTCTGCAAAAGCTACGGGGATTTCAAGCTCAGCAGCGTCTCATTCACACTGCCTGCGGGAAATATCATGGGCTTTGTGGGGCAAAACGGCGCGGGCAAGACGACCACGATCCGCTGCATCCTCAACATGGCCGTGCGTGAGAGCGGCGAGATCAAGATCTTCGGGCTGGACAATATCGCGGACGAGCTGGCCGTCAAAGAGGAACTGGCCGCAGTCTTCGACGAAATCTTTTTTGTGGAGACCTGGCGTGTGAGCGAGGTGGAAAAAGCGATTCGGGGATTTTACAGCCAATGGGACAGCAAAACCTACGCCGGCTATATCAAAAAATTTGAGCTGCCCCCCGGCAAGCGGGTCAGGGAGCTGTCGCGCGGCATGAAGATGAAGCTCATGCTGGCGGTGGCCATGTCCCACGGCGCGAAGCTGCTCATTCTGGACGAGCCCACCTCCGGCCTTGACCCGGTGGCCCGGGAGGAACTCCTCGATATTTTGAGGGAGTACATCTCGGACGGGGAAAAGAGCGTTTTCTTCTCCACACACATCACCTCCGACCTGGAGCGCGTCGCCGACTTCATCACGCTGATCGACCACGGCAAACTCTTCTACACCGGCACAAAGGACGGCCTGCTGGAGCACTTCTCTAGCGTCAAAGGGAGCAAGGCGGATCTGACAGACGATTTAAAACG
>WQUU01000164.1 GCA_009781925.1 Bacillota bacterium
GGGAACTTGTCGCAGGGGGAACTGCTCACCAATGTCCGCCAGGCGGAGGCGGTTTCCCGGGCGCGCCTCGCGGTGTGGGGCGCAAGGGAAGCCCTGGAGAGCGGCGTCACCCCGGACGCGGTGCTCAGTGACGTGGAGGACGCCATGTCCGCCCTGGGGGAACTCACGGGCCGGACAGTGCGGGAGGATGTCGTGGAGCGGATTTTTGAGAGGTTTTGTATTGGAAAATAAAGCGGAGTCTGTGCTGGTTGTGGAGACGAACCGCCTGCGTCCGTTCCTCAAGGCGTATGGGCTAATCAAAGAAAATTTGGATGCGGCGCTGGCGGTCATCGCCGAGCGCGCCGTCTTTCTGCCCCGCCGGGAGGCGGAACAAAACCCCGCCTACAAGCAGATCATCCCCTATATGGCGCTGCTGCGGGGCGGGGAGGTATTTGCCACCCGGCGGCTCTCAAAGGGCGGGGAGGCGAGGCTCCACGGCTTACTCTCTCTGGGGCTCGGCGGGCACATCAACCCCGTTGACTTGGGAAAGTGCAGCGCCGATGGCTGCGGGGCGGCGCGGGCGGCGCTTCAAAACGGCCTGCGCCGGGAGCTGCGGGAGGAGGTTTTCATCGAGCGTGCGGGGGAACCCCGCTTTGTGGGCCTCATCAACGACGACGGCACCGAGGTGGGCAGCGTCCATGTGGGGCTGTTCTGCGTCCTTCCCACAGAGGGCGCGGCGCGCGTGCGGGAGGCGGAGAAGCTCGAGGGCTTTTGGCTCCGGCGGGACACACTGCAAGAGCGGCTGGGGGAGATGGAGACCTGGTCGGCGATTGTGACGGGATTTCTTGCCGATTTGCTATGAAAATTATGGTACTTCTATCTTTTTTTCCTATCAATGAAAAACCCCGCCGTGAGACGGGGCTGCGCGACAGGATTCATCGTATTGCTGACAGAGGGGAGCCCATTACCTCCTTGGTCCGGGCGACAGGACTTGAACCTGCGGCCTCGTGGTCCCAAACCACGCGCGCTACCAAACTGCGCCACGCCCGGAAGTCACGCCGTAAACGGCGAAAAAAGTATACCACACCGGAGCTTCTCTCCGCAACAGTTATTTTTATGGCGCCCAATTTTTGCGGCGCCCGCTTTTTTTGTTGACATTGCCTGTCCCCATGCTATATAATACTTTGACTGAGTATCGTCACCTTCCGCGGGAGACCCCCGCTGTTGCGTATACACCCTCACCTAGGAAAGGAGTGCCCCGATATGCTTCGCACCTATCAGCCGAAGAAACGCCAGCGCAAGAAAGAACATGGCTTTCGCAAGCGGATGTCCACCAGCAACGGCCGCAAGGTTCTGGCCCGCCGCCGGGCAAAAAATCGGACTAAATTGAGCGCATAAGTGAAATTTTCCACCTCTCTCAAGGGCAATTCCGCTTTCCGCAGGCTCTATGCCAAGGGGAAAAGCGCGGCCTGCACCTCGCTCGTGGTCTATTTCCGAAAAAACGGCGCGCGCGCGAACCGCGTGGGCATCACCGTCACGGCAAAGCTGGGCAAGGCGGTAGCCAGGAATCGTGTGCGCCGCAGGCTGCGTGAGATCTACCGCCTCAACGAGGAGAGGCTCCGCCCGGGGCTGGATCTCGTCCTTGTGGCCCGCACAAGGGCGCGCTGTGCGAGCTATCAGGAACTTGACCGCGCGTTTTTGGAGCTCTGCAAAAAGCTGGGCCTCCTTCTCGACAGCCGGGAAAAGACGCCATGAAGAAATTTTTGCTCGCCCTCATCCGCTTTTATAGGAGGCGCGTCTCCCCGCATACGCCGCCCGCCTGCCGCTTTATCCCCACCTGCTCGGCCTACGCCTACGAGGCCGTCGAAAAATACGGCGCCGCCAAGGGCGGCCTGCTGGCGCTGAAGCGCCTGTCCAAGTGCCACCCCTTTCACCGCGGGGAACACGACTACTACGACCCGGTGCCGTAAAAGGGGGAACCCTGTGGGGCGCGATGCCCACATCGCGCCGTGCTTTTGGCCTATCGTGCGTCGGGGCGATGTGGGCATCGCCCCCTACAAAAGAACAACTAAGGAAATATTGATATGTCTTTTATCACCCAAGCGTTTGGCTGGCTGTTGCGCATGGCCTATCTGTTCGTCGGGAACTATTTCTGGGCTCTTGTCCTCTTCGCGCTGGTTGTCCGCCTGATCCAGGTGCCCTTCCAGATGAAGAGCAAGCGCAGCAGCATGCGTATGGCCCGGCTCACCCCCAAGATCAAGGAGCTGGAAAAGAAATTCGGGGACGACAAACAGAAGCTTCAACAGGCCCAGGCCGCGCTCTATAAAGCGGAGAAGATCAACCCCATGTCGGGCTGCCTGTGGAGCATCTTACCCCTGGTCATCATTTTCCTGCTCTACGGCGCGATCCGCCAGCCGCTGACCTATATGATCGGCCTCACCCCCGACCAGATCGGTCAAGTCGGCAATCACCTGGTCGGTGAACTTGCCGATACCAGCATCCCCAACATCTATCAGGCCTCCAGCACCGTCTGGAACGAGATCCCCGTCGCCCAGGCAATCCACACCCACTGGACAGACGTCAGCCAAAATTTCTCCTCGTTTTTGCAGCCGTGGATGAATGTCAATTTTAACTTTTTGGGCATTGACCTAGGCAACACGCCGCAATATCAGGTCTGGAACTTTGGGGCCTATGCGCAGGGACTTGTCACATCAACCGCCGGAACCGATTATCCCATCACGATGGGGCAGGCCCTCTGGCAGCTGTGGGGTCTGTTCCTCCTGCCCGTCGTCTCGGGCGCGGCGGCCTTCATTTCGATGCGAATCTCCATGAAGACAGGGCCGCAGATGCCGTCACAGGGCGGCGGCATGAAGGGCATGATGCTCATGGGGCCGGCCATGTCCCTGATTTTCGGATTCATGATGCCCGGCGCGCTGAGCGTCTACTGGTTCGTGGGCAGCGTGCTCATCACCGTGCAGGAGGTTATCCTCAACAAACACTACAAGAAGGTTCTGGATGCGGAGGACGCCGCGCGCCACGAGCAGGAGCGCATCAAAGAGGAAGAGCTGGAAAAGAAGCGCCTGGAGACCGAGCGCCTGCGCGCGGAGGGCAAGCTCGCCCAGAACAAGAATACCAGCAAGAAGAAGCAGCAGGCCCTCGACCGCGCCAAGGAGGAGAACCGTCAGGCCGCCGAGCGCGCGAGGCGCAAAGAGGAACTCGGTTTCATGAGCGAAAGACCCGCCTCTCAGGTGGATACCCGGCGTTACGCCAGAGGCCGCGCCTATGTGGAGGATCGCTACAGCAACCCAGAGGAGGCCGAGGCCGCCACGGCCCGCGCCGCCGCGGAGAGCGAAAACGGCGCGCCCATCGACGAGGACGGCCCGGACGACTCCGCCGCCCCCGATGCGCTTTCGCAGCTCCCCGCACAGGAGGACGAGACCGCCCTTGTCCGCCGCGAGGGCGTGGAGGCTCTCCCCGACCTGCCAGATCTGCCGGAACTGCCCGGCGGCAGCGGGTCAGATAAGAAGAATTAACCGGTCGTTTGGCCGTGAAAATGGAGAATTTGCGTATGACAAAATGGATCGATGTAAGCGGCAAGACAGAGGACGAGGCGATTGCCTCCGGCCTCAAGTCCCTGGGACTCGACCGGGACGACGTCTCCGTTGAAATTCTGGAACGGGCGAAATCCGGCTTTTTGGGTCTGGGCTCCTCCCCCGCCGTGGTGCGGCTGACCTATGAGACCGCAGCGCGGGACGACTTTGGCGCGCCTCCGCTCCGCCCCGCTGCCCCGCCTCCCCCGCCGAAACAGGAATCCCGCCTTGCCTCTGCCAAACAGGCGCCCCGCACATCCCCCTCCCCGGCGCCGCCAAAGCGCCCAGTGTCCGCGCCGCCCCCCCCCGTTTCACAGACCCCGATTCCGCAGGCGCCCGCCCCGGCGACCGGCGTCCCGGATCCCTTGCTTGACAAGCGCGCACAGGGGGCTGAGGAATTCGTCACAGGCCTTCTCAAACACATGGGCGTACAGGCCAATGTGGGCGTCGCGGAGCGGGACGGCGGCCTCATCTTGAGCCTCAGCGGCCCCGGCATGGGCGCTGTCATCGGCCACGGCGGGGAGGCGCTGGACGCCATCCAGCACCTCACAAACTACACCGTCAACCGCGGCGCGGTCTCCCGGCTGCGCATCAGCGTGGACGCCGAGAACTACCGCCAGAAGCGGGAGGACGCCCTGGTCAGCCTGGCCCAAAAGACGGCGGCAAAAGCAGTCAAATACAAGCGCAGTATGGCTCTCGAACCCATGAACTCCTATGAGCGCCATGTGGTTCACACGGCCCTGCAGGACTACCCTGACGTCTCCACCAGTTCCACAGGCGTCGAACCCCGCCGCCGCGTGGTGGTCTCCTACACAAAGGAGCCGTCTAATCCCCAGCAAAAAGGCAACCCCCGTGTCCGCGAATGGAGTTAACCACATTTATATAAGCAAACAGGAGGCTACTCTTATGGTTTATGAAAAAGTCAGGACTATTTTG
>WQUU01000165.1 GCA_009781925.1 Bacillota bacterium
GAACTGTCCGCCACGGTGTAACCGTCCGGCAGCGTCCCCGGCAGCGCGCCCGCCGGCTGGCCCTCAGCAAAGGTGGCGGGGTCTGCCCCCTCCGGCAGGGTCGCAACGGCCCGCAGCGACGCCGGCAAGGCCAACGCCTCCGCCGCCGTGCCCTGGGGAACGGCGGTGCTGTAGGTTGTCATCTGCGGCTCAAAAGCTGTCACGGTCTGAGGGCTGTCCCCCTGCGCGAACAGAGGAATCATCAAAATTGCCAATACGAGCACCGCCACGGCGGCCATCAGCAATGCCCTAACTCTGTTGTTAGGCATCTTCATATCTATTTTTCTCTCCTTTTGCCTGAGGCTGTCTGCCTTTTTTTATCTCTTTTTCTTTTTTTTGATTTTTTTTCTTTTTTTTAAATTTCTGTCTGTTTTTATCCCGTTCTATTCTATTAGAGAAGTGTACATAGAATGATTACACTCAATATCTTGCTGCAGAATAAAATTCAGCCACAACATATTGAATATATTGGTTACAAGATTTTAGTTCTTTGTTAAAAAAATTTGCCGCTTTCACCACCGTGTCCGAATTTATGTAAACTTACTGAACATTTTTTACCTTCATTGTAAAGCTTACAAGCGTTATTATACTATAGTCGCTCCGTATTTTCAAGTCTTTTTTGCAAAAAATATTTAATTAATTTTTTGTTCATTCATTTTAGCCCAACTCCACAAAGAACACGCCGCAGAAGCGCCCCATTTTTGTTGAATCTGTGGATGGGCGGGCATTGCATCCGCCCCAACGGCATTTTATACGCCGCCTCGTCAATACGCTACGCCCCAGACGACCATCTTGTCCGCGGGTTTTCCGCAGACGGCGCAGGTATCGCCGAGCTTTTCCTGGGCAAAGGGGAGGCAGCGGCTGGACACGCCGGCTTTCTCCTTCATGGCCGCCTCACAGGCCGCGTCTCCGCACCACATGGGTTTAATGAAACCGCCCGCTCCCCCGGCGATGGCCTTGACCTCCGAAACCGTGCGCGCGGCATAGGTGTGGCTCAGGAGATTCTCTTTCGCCTTATGAAATAGGGCGGATTGGATGTCGTCCAGCAGCACTTGTACAGACTGCTCCACGTTCTCCAGCGGCAGGGCCGTCTTCTCCCCGCTGTCCCGCCGGACGGCGACGCAGTGCCCCGCCGCGATGTCCCGGGGCCCTAGCTCCAGGCGCAGGGGCACGCCCTTCATCTCGTATTCCGCGAATTTCCAGCCGGGGCTGTTGTCGGAGAAGTCCTCTTTCACGCGCAATCCGGCCGCCGTTAAGCGGCCCGCGAGCGCCTGAGCCGCCTCCGCGACGCCGGGCTTGTGGGCCGCCACCGGCAGCACCACCACCTGGAAGGGCGCCACACGCGGCGGCAGAACCAGACCGCTGTTGTCCCCGTGGGTCATGATGCCCCCGCCGATGGTGCGGGTGGTGAAGCCCCAGGAGGTCTGAAAGGGGTAAGCCTGCTGGTTGTTCCTGTCGGAGAAGGTGATGCCGAAGGCCCGCGTAAAGCCGTCTCCGAAATAGTGGCTCGTGCCGTTTTGGAGGGCTTTCCTATCGTGCATCATGCACTCCAGGGCATAGGTGCGCTCCGCCCCGGCGAATTTTTCGCTCTCGGTCTTGATGCCGCGCAGCACCGGCATGGCCAAAAAGTTTTCGCAGCAGTCCGCGTAGACCTCCAACATCCGCTCGGTCTCGGAAACAGCCTCCTCGGCGGTGGCGTGGAGGGTGTGGCCCTCCTGCCAGAGGAATTCCCGGTGGCGCAAAAAGGGCCGCGTCGTCTTTTCCCAGCGCAGGACGGAGCACCATTGATTATAGAGGTAGGGCAGATCCCGCCAGGAGCGGAGGATGTGGCTCCAGTGCTCGCAGAAGAGGGTCTCCGACGTGGGGCGGACACAGAGCCGCTCGGAGAGCTCCTCGCTGCCGCCGAAAGTCACCCAGGCGCACTCCGGGGCAAAGCCCTCCACGTGATCCTTCTCCTTCTGGAGCAGGCCCTCGGGGATGAGCAGCGGCATGGAGACGTTCACGTGGCCGCACCCCTTGAACGCGCGGTCAAGGTACGCCTGGATGTTCTCCCAGATGGCGTAGCCATAAGGCCGCAGGATGAACATGCCCTTGACGCTGCTGTAGTCGATGAGCTCGGCCTTCAGGCAGACATCCGTATACCACTGGGCGAAGTCCGCCTCCATATCGGTAATCTGTTCGACTTTTTTCTCGCCGGCCATAAATAATCTCCTTGCCCTTGTAGGGGGCGATGCCCACATCGCCCCGTGCCCTTGACCCTGTGCGTGCGGAGCGATGTGGTATCGGGTATGCGGGGCGATGTGGTACCGGGTATGCGGGGCGATGTGGTACCGGGTATGCGGGGCGATGTGGTACCGGGTATGCGGGGCGATGTGAACATCGCCCCCTACAAGTCATTATTTTACCTGCCCGTCCCCCGCTTGTCAAGCACAATACGCGAGGGAGCCGGATAAAATGGGGTGACAACGTTTATAAGGGGCGATAAGCTTTTATGGCTACATATACAAAATTCTATTTCCGGCCCGGAAAGGGGGAGCAGATCAACGCCACCGTTACCCCGGAGGCGGACGGGCGCAGCGCCATCTGCGGGAAGGTTTTAGACCCAAAGGGTCGGCCCGTGCCGGACGCGCTGGCGCTGCTCTTCCGCGCCCCGGAGGGCGAGGCCCCGGTTCCGGAGGGCCGCTGCTGTACGGATGAGGACGGGCACTTTCTCTTCGGGCCGCTGCAGAGCGAGGCCTTATATATAATAAAGGTATATAAGAACGACACGAAGATTCGGGAACTGGAGGTCGTGGCGGAATAAACAAAAACCGCTGAGTATTAAGCATTTCAGCGGTTTTGTAATCCATTTACGACGATCCACTCACGCGAGCACACCCAGCCCTTTCAGAACTTTTACAGAATCCGATAGGCCTTTGCGATAAACATAGTATTCCTCGCGCCCGCCAGCGTCCGATATCAATTCGAAGCATTCCTCTGCAAAATCCTTTTCATCTTTTGTGAACATCATATCGCAGTCTCGATCCATCCGATCCAGTTTTTCCCGCAACAATTTGTATTGCTCTGTCGCTTGGAATTCTTTGACCGCATTTTCAAGCAACTGATCTACAAAAAATTTAAATTTTTCCTGATCCGCCATATAATTTTCAATCCTTTCAGGTTTGTTTTGCAACAATGCCTTGAAAGAGGGTACAACGCATGTTATACTATTTACGCTGTAGCTGTCTTTGGCAGTTGTTGGCATTGGGAGCGGCGTGTTGCTGGTGAGGCGGGCGCCGCTTCCTCTCATTTGTCGAGATCGTCCTTTAACTTTTTTATCCCTCTGCGAATCGCTTCCGTCCTGTGAACTTGCTCCTGTTCGCAATATGCGTCAAGAACCGTTTCTGATTCTTTATCAAGCCTCACATGTATTGAAGTTCCTTTGGGATTATCAGTCGGACGCCCCATTTTCTTTTTTTCGGGCAAAATATCGCCTCACTTTCGTGGCCCGCAATCATAATAACATATCGTGGCCCGAAAGTCAAGCACATTTTGAAATTATTTTTAAAGCCAGGAAATCCTTGCCTTTAACACAAAAAAACCGCCCACAGGCGGCTTTTTGCATATCCTTTTATTACTTGATCATGCTCGCGATTTCGGCGGCGAAGTTCTCCTGCTTCTTCTCGATGCCCTCGCCCTTCTCGAAGCGGGTAAAGGCTTTCACTTCGATGCTTCCGCCGGCGGCCTTTTCCACCTGGGCGATGTGCTGGGCGACGCTCTCCTTGTCGCCCTTCACATAGGCCTGGCGGAGGAGGCAGTTCTCCTCGTAATATTTCATCACGCGGCCCTCGATCATTTTCTGCTTGATGGCCGCGGGTTTTTGGGCGTTCTTCGGATCCTCGTCAATCTGGGCCAGGAGAATTTCCTTCTCCTTCGTGATCACCTCCGCCGGAACGTCGGCTTGATCCAGATAAGCGGGGTTCATGGCCGCGATCTGCATGGCCAGATCCTTGCCCAGCTCCTCAACCATCGCGGGGTCGGCGGTCTCGGAAGCCGCCAGGTTCACCAACACGCCGATGCGCCCGCCCATGTGGACGTAAGGGACGCTGACGCCGTCGCCATAGCGGGCAAAGCGCCGCACGGAGATGTTCTCGCCGATGACCAGCACCTTCTCCTGCTGCATCTGCTCGACAGTCAGCTCCGCGCCGGGGAATTTGCAGGCCATGAGCGCGGGGAGGTCGGCGGGGTCATGCTCCGCCACAGCCAGGGCCACGCCCCGGACAAATTCCACAAACAGGTCATTCTTCGCCACAAAGTCCGTCTCGGCGTTGACCTCCACCGCGACGCCCACGCCGTGGATCACAACCGCGTAGGCCATGCCCTCTGCCGCGATGCGCCCGGCCTTCTTCTGGGCGGCGGCGAGGCCTTTCTCCCCCAGCCACTCGATGGCCTTGTCA
>WQUU01000166.1 GCA_009781925.1 Bacillota bacterium
AATTTAAAATTCGCTACCAGGCTGCTTCTCGTGATACTTGCCATATCCCTGGCTTCCACGATGATTGTCTCAACGATCGCATATACGGAACTGCTGAACTTGTCCGGGTATTCGCAGGATGTGAATACGCAGCTTGGATTTTACGCTTCGGACAGCAGCAAGACCGCGCTTGTTGAGCAGGCCGAAGCCTTTATGACAAGATTGGCCGCGTCACAGGCCGCCGAATGTGACGCGACGCTTGCGAAGATTCAAGGCGATGTTACGCAAATGGCGGCTTTTATGAACGAGCTTTACAGGAATCCGGATAACTTTCTGGGCAGGCGCTTGCCTCTGCCGAACGAGGTATCCCCCGATTATGCGACGGCAAAAATGATGGTCGCCCCGGATGTGGTCATCACGCCGGAAATCGAAAGGGAGATGCTTTTGATCAGCAACGCGGAATACGTATTCAGCAATATCTTCGCGGGAAATCCGAATTTGAGCAACGCCTATTTGGGAAGTGTAAGCGGAATCAATTTCAGATGGTCGATCAGCAACGCGTTCAATCCTGAATTTGACCCGCGCGTGCGCCCCTGGTTCTTGGCCGCGCGGGATGCCGAAGGCCCGGTTTGGCTTGACGCCCATGTGGACGCTTTCGGTTATATCCTGACAACTTGCGCCGCGGCCTATACGGGCGCGGACGGACGGGTGGCCGGAGTTGTGGCTTCGGATATTCATCTTTCAACAATGGTGGAAAACATTCTAAATATGAGAATCGGCGAAACGGGATATGCGTTTTTGCTGGACAATAACGGTCACTACTTGGCGCACCCCCATTTTGACGAGCTTGATCCGAACGCGCTTGACGCGGCGAGCGGGGAATATCGGGAAGTGATAGAAAATATGGCGGCCGGGCAATCTGGCGTCCGCCAGGCGGAGAGTAACGGAGTGGAGTATTATATCGCTTACGCGCCGCTTCAAACGACCGGCTGGTCACTCGGCATCGCCGTGGAACGCGATGAGATTATCTCAGGCGCGCTGCAAATGAAAGAAAATATTGACCGGCAGGCGCTTACCGTCAAAGATCAGATACGGGACACGCTAAACAGCGTGATGTTCCGTTTTATCGTGCTGACCTGTATCATTATTATCATCGTACTGGTGCTTTCCATTTTGATTTCCGGCTCTGTTACCAGACCCATGGTAAAGCTGACGGAAGGTGTCATTGAAGTCGGCAAGGGAAACCTTGACAACAAAATAGGGGTAAAAGCGGGCGGCGAGATAGGCGTTTTGGCCACATGCTTTAACAAAATGATCGACGACCTAAAAGTTCATATAGCGAACCTGTCAAGGGTGACGGCCGAGAAAGAACGGGTCAGCGCGGAGCTGGATGTCGCCAGGCGAATACAGGCGGGTATGCTGCCAAGCATTTATCCGTCGTTCCCCGAGAAGGCCGAATTTGATCTATGTGCAAGCATGCAGCCCGCCAGAGAGACCGGCGGGGACTTTTACGATTTCTTTATGGTTGACAAGACCACGCTTGCCGTCGTTATTGCGGAGGTATCGGGCAAAGGCATACCCGCCGCGCTGTTCATGCTCATCGCAAAGACTCTCATCAAAAACAACGCGCAAGGGGGAAAAAGTCCGAAAGAAGTCCTTGAAACCGTCAATAATCTTCTCTGCGAAAGCAATGAGGCGCGCATGCTTGTCACGGCGTTTTTGGGATATCTTGCAATCCCATCAGGCAAATTCACCTTTGTCAACGCCGGACATAAGCCCCCGCTTCTGCGCGCCGGCGCAAATTTCGACTGGCTAAACCCCAAAGACGAGGCTGTGCTCGCGGAAAAGAAAAATACGCATTATACCCAGTATGAAGCGGGATTGAAGCCGGGAGACGAGCTGTTGTTTTATACAGACGGCGTAACGAAAACCACAAATCCCGACAACGAATTATTCGGCGATTCCCGCTTGCTTGCGGCGGCAAATCAGCGCCTCGATTTGCCAACAAATGAATTCACTGTCTTCTTAAAAAATGAAATCGATCAATTTGCTGACGGCTCGGATCACGCCGATGACATCACGCTGTTGGCGCTTCGATATAAAGGATCCCCGACTCGTCGTATTTAGCCCACCCCTTGAGTTTGTAACAAATTTACGATATAATCAGTAAATACGGATTCTGTGGCGCTGTGGCTCCCTCTCTGAAGGAGCGCCCTTGACTTGAGGTGATCCCATGAAATTTACCAAGATGCAGGGCACGGGCAACGACTACATCTATGTCAACTGTTTTGCCGAAGATTTACCCGCCGAGGCGCGGCCCGCCCTGGCGGTCAGGATCTCCGACCGGCACTTCGGCGTGGGCGGGGACGGGTTGATCTGCATCTGTCCCTCGGACATCGCAGATTTCCGGATGGACATGTACAACGCAGACGGTTCGGTCGGCCTCATGTGCGGCAACGGTATCCGCTGCGTAGGAAAGTACGTCTACGACCGGGGGTTGACGGACAAAACGGAGCTCCAAATCGAGACCGCCTCCGGGATCAAATCCATCCGGATAAACGTGGAGAACGGCATCGTGGATACCGTGCGCGTGGACATGGGCAGTCCGGAGATTGCGTTTGTCCGGCGGCCGGTCGAGGCGGCGGGGCAAACATGGGAAGTCACAGCGCTGTCCGTCGGTAATCCCCACGCGGTGATCTTCATCGAGGAAAATGTCGATGGCCTGGATTTGCTGCGTATCGGCCCGGCTTTTGCGCATCACCCGCTGTTCCCGGAGGGGGTCAACACGGAGTTCGTGAACGTCCTGAGCCCGGATCGCCTGAAAATGCGGGTCTGGGAGCGGGGCAGCGGCGAGACCCTGGCCTGCGGCACGGGGGCCACGGCGGCTTTTGCGGCCGCGAACGTTTGCGGTCTCGCCGGGGGCAGCGCTGCGGTGGAGCTGCCCGGCGGGAAACTGCTGATCGAATGGGATAAAGCGGCGAACAAACTGTATATGACCGGCCCGGCGGTCACCGTATTCGAGGGGGAAATCTAAAATGGTCAAACTCAATGACAACTTTCAAAAACTCCCGGGGGGCTATCTGTTTCCGGAGATCGCGCGGCGCGTGCGGGAATTTCAAAATCCCGCAAAACCCATCATCCGCCTCGGTATCGGGGATGTGACGCTGCCCCTTCCCCCCGCGGTGGTGGAGGCTATGAAAAAAGCCGCCGGGGAGATGGGGCATAAGGAGACTTTCCACGGCTACTGTGACAATTACACCAACGGGGCCTACGACTTTTTGCGCTTCGCCATTCGCGACGATTACAGAGTCCGGGGCCTCGACATCGCGGACGACGAGATCTTCGTCTCCGACGGGGCGAAGTCCGACTGCGGCAACATCGGCGATCTCTTCTCCGCCGACTGCCGCGTCGCCGTCTGCGACCCGGTGTACCCCGTCTATGTGGACGTGAGCGCCATGGCAGGCCGCGCCGGGGATTTTAACGGAGCGCGGTGGAGCCGGCTCATCTACCTCCCCTGTACAGCGGAAAACGGCTTTTTCCCCGCCCTGCCCGAGGAAAAAGCCGATCTCATTTTCCTGTGCTCGCCGAACAACCCCACCGGCGCGGCCGCGACGAAGGAACAATTGCGGCTCTGGGTGGACTATGCCAACGACAACGGCAGCGTCCTCCTCTACGACGGGGCCTACGAGGCTTTCATCACTGAGGACGACCGGCCCCACAGCATCTATGAGCTGCCGGGGGCAGACACTTGCGCCATCGAGTTTCGCACCTTCTCCAAGACAGCCGGTTTCACCGGCGTGCGCTGCGGCTATACGGTGATCCCGAAGGCGCTGGTCAGAGACGGCGCCCGTCTGCGTGATATGTGGAACCGCCGCCAGGGGTCGAAGTTCAACGGCGTATCCTACATCGTCCAGCGCGGGGCGGAGGCCTCCCTCACGCCGGAGGGCCGGGCCCAGTGCCGGGAGAACATCGCATACTATTTAGATAACGCGCGCGTCATCAGAGAGGGCCTGGCCCGCGCGGGCCTCAGCGCCTACGGCGGCGTGAACGCGCCCTACATCTGGGCAAAAACGCCGGAGGGCGTGGGCTCCTGGGAATTCTTCGACAAGCTGCTGTATACGGCCTGCGTGGTCACGACCCCCGGCGCCGGCTTTGGCCCCAGCGGTGAGGGGTATATCCGCCTCACGGCCTTCGGCGACGCCGACGCGACGGCAGAGGCGGTGGAGCGGATCAGGGCGGTGCTGTAGCGGGACGCAGTCCTCTGCGTCCTGCTGTAGGGCGCGATGCCCACATCGCGCCGTGAGCGAGCCGATGTGAACATCGGCCCCTACACATGGTTTGCCGTGGAAGCGGGCGGCCTAACGCCATCCCTACAATTGGAGGTAATTTGCGATGGTTACAGCAAAAGTGATTGAAGATGGTGAATTTCAAATTATTCTTTTTCCAGAAGGAATTCGTTTTTTTGATGACGGAGAAGAACTCCTGGTGG
>WQUU01000167.1 GCA_009781925.1 Bacillota bacterium
GCGGGAGCTTTCCCTCTATCGCTGGGACGAGGGAAAAAGCGGCGACTCGCCCCTGAAAAAGGATGACCACGCCATGGACGAGATTCGTTACTTCGCCGCGACGATTGCAGGGCGGCAGAGGGAATATTTTGGGGCGACATGGGTCGAACGATAAAGGAGGAAGAGAATGGGGATTTTTACGCGAAAGCGGGCGCAGCCAACAGTGCGGGCGCAGCTGCGGCAGGGGATGCGGCATCCCTTTGGGGCGTTGGACAGCTATGTGCCGCTCGGAGGCGCCGAAGGAAGGGTGTACCGGGCCATCCGGGAGGCCATCCCCGCGGTGGACGCCGCGATCATGAAGGTTGTCCGCCTGACGGGGGGCTTTTCCGTGGACTGCGGGGACGAAAAAATCTCGGCGGAGCTCACCGAGTTTCTCCGCACGGTGGACGCGGGCCGGGGGCAGCGGGGCTTAAACGCCTTTTTGGACTGTTACCTGGACTCCATGCTCACCTGCGGGCGGGCGGTGGGCGAAATCGTCACTGCAGGAAACCGGGAGATCAGGGCAGTGCTCTGCGGGAATATCGCCGACGTGCAGGTCAGGGAGGGCGACAGCCCCTTAGACTTTGTGCTGTGCTCCTGCGCCGAAGGAGAGCTGAAACCCCTCCCTTACCAAGAACTGCTGCTGTTTACACCTTTAAACCCCGAGCCGGAGAGCCCCTACGGGGTATCCGTCCTGCGCAGTATGCCGTATCTGGCGGAGATTTTGATCCGCATCTACAACGCCATCGGCAGCAATTGGGAGCGGGCCGGAAACCTGCGCTATTCCGTGGTCTACAAGCCCCAGGGCGACGCCCTGGATCGGGCCTATGCCAAGGAGCGGGCCGAACAGATCGCGGCGGAGTGGTCCGCCGCCATGCAGAGCGGGAAAAACGGCTCTGTCCGGGACTTTGTAGCCGTGGGGGATGTGGACATCCGGGTCATCGGGTCGGACAGCCAGATTCTGGACAGCGAGTCCCCCGCACGGCAGATTTTGGAGCAGCTGATCTCCAAGACGGGCATTCCCCCCTTCATGCTGGGGCTGAGCTGGTCGAGCACAGAGCGCATGAGCGCCCAGCAGGCGGATTTGATGACCTCCGAGATCACGACTCTGCGCCGCAGCCTGACCCCGGTGGTGGAGAAAATCTGCGATCTCTGGCTCAGAATGCGCGGCTACGCCTGCCCATACACGGTGATCTGGGACGACATCAACCTCCAGGACGAGGTGGAGGAGGCCAAGGCCCGCCTGTATCAGGCGCAGGCGGAAAAAGCGGCGGGAATCGTTTGAATCTTTTGCGGCGCGCCGAAGGCACCGCACCCTATAGGGGGGGCAAGACCCCACAGAAAAAATATATTTTCTTCTGACCGTCAAAAAGGGGTTTCTCCTGGCGGGACGCCCAAGGGGGCGTCCCCTACAACCCTTGATATTGGCCATACCCTTGTAGGGGCGCCGCCCTCGGCGGCCCGCATTCCTGGGTTTATTGACAGGCTAGAAGAAACCATATTTTCTTATTTTTATTTTGAAGGGAGTGAAATACACTTGCGAATCTGTAAATCCGGGGTGGCGCAGCCGTCACAGGTCGATTTTCAGTCCGAGATGGCGGCGATCAACGCTCTGGCCAAGACAGAACTCAGACCGGAGGATGTATACGTCTTCTCCGTGCTGCTCTGCGACAATGAGGTGGATCGGGATTTTGAGCGCTTTACGGAAGACACCCTGAAAGAGTTGGCGGAGCTGTTCGTCGGGGCTACGGGTATCGCCGACCACACGTGGAGCGCCGGCCTGCAAAGGGCTCATACTGCAGGCCGACCGGATTGATCTTGTCGGCGCCGTCTATGTCAACGGTTTGCTCTTGTAGGGGCCGCACACCGGGCGGCCCGTTTTGCGGAAACACCCAATGGACGCGGGACGCCAGGTGCGCGTCCCTACATGACGGGAAGGAGAACATCTTGGATATCAAACTGACAGACGGGCGGTATTCCGCCTCCCCGCTGGGCGGCCTTGCGGCGGTTCGGGGCGCAGAGGAGCTGGGACAGCGCATCGTGATGAAGCTCACGGCCCGGCGGGGCGGCTTCGCGGTGCTGCCGGACTACGGCAGCAGACTCCCCTTGCTCCTGCGTACGCTGGCCTCCGAGCGGAATACGACGGCCCGGCAACTGGTGGCCGAAGCCCTGGCGGACGAGCCCGGATTGACTTTGGACACCCTTGAGCTGGGGGAACCCGACGCGTCCGGAGCTCTCGACATCGCGCTCAGGTTTCTCTATGGCGACGCGCTGATTAACGTTTCGGCAAAGGTGGTGGATGCCCGGTGAAAACGACAGAACAGATTTACGGCGAGATGCGCGACGAGTACGCCCGCCTTACAGGTCTGACGCTCAACGACGGCGGGGACATGGCTGTCCGTTTTTGGGCCGCGGCGGCGCAGCTCTACTCCCTCTGGGTGCAGGAGGAGTTCGTAAAGCGCCAGGCGCTGCCCCAGACGGCGGAGGGGGCGTATTTGGATCTCCATGCGGAGCTCAGAGGCATCGGACGCCTCAGCGCCACGGCTGCCGAGGGGAGCCTCCGCTTCGGTATGGACAGTGCGGGCCCGATGTCCGTGACCATCCCCGAGGGCGCCCGCTGCACCACGGACACGGGGGTGGAATTTGTCACCACGGCGGCGGGGATCATTCCGGCGGGAGCGCTCTCCTGCGATGTGCCGGCCAGGGCGGTCTCTCCGGGGCAGCGCGGCAATGTTCCGGCAAACAGCATCGTAAACATGGTGCTGCCGCCAATAGGCGTCACGGCCTGCGTGAACCTTCTCCCCTTCACCGGCGGCAGCGACGGGGAGAGCGACGCTTCCCTGCGCGCGCGAATTTTGAGCAGTTATAAGCTCATGCCGAACGGGGCCAACAAGGCCTATTATGAGACACAGGTACGCAACATTGAGGGGGTCGCCGCCGCTTCGGTCATCCCAAAAGCCCGCGGCATCGGAACCGTGGACGTCATCATCGCCGGCGAGAGAGGCGTACCGGACAGTGCGCTGATCCAGACGGTGACCGACGTGCTCAACAGCACCCGGGAGATCTGCGTCAGCATTCTGGTGCTGCCGCCGCGGATCGGCTCCGTCAATCTCACTGTCTCCGTCAAACCCGAAGACGGCTGGGATTTTTCCGCGGTCAGCGAGGCGGTAACGGCGCGGATCACGGCGTATTTCAGCGGCGCGCTGCTGGGACAGGGCCTCCTGCGGGCGGCGCTGGGGGATCTGATCTTCCGCACGCCGGGCGTCCACAACTACAGCATCGCAGCCCCGGCCACGGATTTGACCCCGGAGCGGGACATACTCCCCGTCCTGGGGCAGCTGCGCGTCTCTGAAATGGGGTGAGGTTTTGGGCTATTGTACGTACTTAAAAGACTTATTGCGCCCCATGCGGCTGTACGACCTGGATACGGGCTACGGCGCCGTGGAGCTGGAGGTTCTGGGCGAATATATGGATGCGCTCTGCGCCGACGCGGAACATGCCGAGCGGGAGAGCATTCTCACCACCGCCGAGGATGACGATCTGGACGGCTGGGGGAGCATTCTGGCTTTCTACCCCGTGTCGGACAACCTGGCGGCGGTCAGAACCGCGCTGGCGGCCCTGATCCGGATCGACGGCGGCAGTTTCACTGAGCGCGCGCTCAACGCCACCATCAGCGGCGTCGGACTCGCGGCGACGGTGAAGGAGAGCACCTTGCCCCAGACGGTGGAGATCAGTTTCCCCGGCGTCAAGGGCACGCCGGACAACTTCGCCACCATCCAGGCGCGGGTGGAGCTGATTATCCCGTGTCATCTGAACATCGTTTACGTATTCAGAGTGTTCACCTGGGCGGATCTGGAGGCGAAGTTTAAGAACTGGGTGGAACTGGAGACGGTGAGGACGTGGGAAGGGCTGGAGGGGCAGTAAAAGGGACGGGGGAGCCGATGGATGGCTCCCCTCTTTCAGTTAGAGAAATTAGCAAAGAGAAAAATTGGAGAAAAATTAACTAAGAAAGGTTGAAATTGCATTAAGTTGGTGTTATACTAAATAATCTAAGATAACACTTTTACCAACAGACTATTTTGAACTCATTTGATGGCTAACAGTTTTTGTCGGATGTATGCAAAACACACAACTTACTTGGGAGGATTTTTTAATATGGTGCGTGATATCATTTATCAAATAACTGTTTTTGGCGATTTTACTTCTATCCAGCCAAATGACGAAACAATTCAACGCATGATTACCAAATTTAAAGATTATGGGTTGTTGCCTTCGGTTTTTCAGGAAGGCATAGTCACTCTTTCACTCGATAACCTGGCGCCACCAAAAGCTATAGATCGGCTGCAGATGGTATCACTCTCAAAGATGATAAGTGTTTTGTTCGCAAGAAATCAGATTGACATAAGCAAGGCAGCAATAGACCCAGAGGTCGGCGTATTAAATACTCACTTACGTGAGTTACTTGATATATTGGGCAAAGCGACAGAAGGATTTTCTTTTACGCGTGTTGGATTTAACACGACATCTTTGTTAGATCACCCAAACGCTTTCTTGTCAAAAAAAATTCAACCAAGTCTGGCTTTTTATGATAACCCGAATGAATTAATGCTACGAGTTAATAAAAGAGACAATATTACTTTCTGCGATGACTTGTCTGAAAGATCAAATATCATACTAACTGTACAAAAAACCAAGGGACAATTGCTAATTAACAATAATAGAATTGTAATTGACAATGGGCTTGTTTTGCAATTTGATATTAACACAATACCAGAGATCACAGAACCGAGACTTTTCGCTGAGCAAACAAAAGCATATGTCCTATCCGCTGAACAGATCAGACAGACGATATTAACTGATCTAGTTTCTGAATGAGGTATATCATATGTCCAATCAGAATACACTTGCACAGGCGAATGGCCTTGTTGAGGTAATTGGCGGACTGTCAAAAGCAATATCTGGAATCTCTTTACAAGAAATCGGAAAGACGGGACAGCCTTTGCTTTACCTGATTGATAATATTCCCACCACTATAACAACAGTTCAGCCGATGATTGACGCATTAAGTATACTTATTAATGCTGCTTCATCGAAATCGAGTATAAACTCTCCTTTGCGCAGAATTAAATCTGTAATTGACGATAACAGCACGTATGTCTTAAAACAAGTTGATGATGATGATGTTTGGATTCAGGAAAAGTCGATACAATTACTCTCTTTGCTGCGCACGGAAGATATTGAGTCCGGAATCGCCAGTCCAGCAGAAGTTTTTGCAAAACAAGCACTGAAAGAAAACAGAATATTGGCTTTGCACATGATCAATAAAGTTCATCTCGACAATGTTGGCAATTCACATATTCAAATTGGCATATTGCATTTAATTTCTCATATAGATTATGAGCTTGGCTATCCAACACTTCAGACGATAGCTCGTGGAGCGCTTAGTGATCGTGATGATGATGTTAAAGATTATGCTGTGCGTTGTTACGAATATTGGAATCATCAAGACGGTCTGAGGGTTTTGAAAACGATTCATTCCGATACGGGCTGGCTTCAAAAATATATTAATGATGTTATTGCGTCACTCTCTGAAGATCTCCCGGAGGTGACATCTGCAGAATGAAATACTACGTTAGAAAAATAGCGCTGAATAAATTCCCAAAGCCGCCAGAAACAAGCTACGAGATTTCATCGATTAGGGCAGATGCCGTTTCGGATCTTAAAACCACCAGCGACAAGCTTTCAATCTGGGAAATTGAATCAACTTCCGAAGCCTCGATAAACAAAGCAGTGTTGGCTTTAGTCACATCATCAAAACAGCAAAGATTTGACGATTTAGACATTGTCGTTTTTTCAGAAGATGACATTGCAACAAAAGGCTTATCTGTCGAAAGCGAAGAAGGCGATACTGCGATAGCCGAATTGCGGAATACTCACCGAAATATCACAAGTCTTACATACGAATCTCTTGCATCTGTTTTAACCATTATTTCTGATATTACGATAACCGGATGTCATATAAGAAAACGAAGACAGGAAATCGAAACGCTCATAAGAGACAACAGCAAAAAGATAGATGTTGAATCATTTATTAATGATGATATAAAAACAAAGATAAGAAAACTTGCAGGAATTTCTGTATAAAGAGTCCCTCTGGTCAGTTCATATCAGCCAAGGGGCTCTTTTGCAATAGATAACCGCTTACCGCTGTTTTAACAGATCCGTTCCTTTGTTATAAATAAACCTTACCGTTTGCTTTCTGATTCGTCATATGCCTTCCCCCCTCACCCCAGCGAGTCGTCCCCCGCAACCCACTCCCGCACCTCCACTGCCCTAAACCTGTCCGCCCCCGTGCGCAGGACGACCGCGCGGATGCCCGCGTTGATGATGAGCCTGCGGCACATGGCGCAGGGGGAGGGGTCTGTCAGCAATACGCCGGTCTTGGCGTCCCGGCCGACCAGATAGAGCGTCCCATCCAGCATGTCCCGCCGGGCGGCGGAGATGATGGCGTTGGCCTCCGCGTGGACACTGCGGCAGAGCTCGTAGCGCTCCCCCGGGAGCAGACCCAGCTTGTCCCGGTAGCATTCGCCGAGATCGGTACAGTTGCTTCGCCCTCTGGGCGCGCCGTTGTAGCCGGTGGAGAGGATCTCGTCGCTCTTGACGATGATCGCCCCATATTTCCGGCGCAGGCAGGTGGAGCGGTTCAAAACCGCGTCCGCGATGTCCAGATAATAGTTCTCTTTACTGGTGCGTATATCCATAAAAGGAACCTCCGACAATTCATGGAACTGTAGGGGGCGATGCCCACATCGCCCCGCAACGCAAGAACCGGGGCGATGTGGGCATCGCCCCCTACAAGGTCGGAACCTCAGTACACCACCACCGTCGTGTCATTCGGAATGTTATCGTAAATCCACCGGACATCCGCGTCATACATCCGCACACAGCCGTGGCTGATGGGATAACCGATGGAGGAATCGATGAGGTAGTTGTGCTTGGGGTCATAGAGCCGGGAGTGAAAGGCATAGCCGCTGCCGACTTTGAAATTCACCACAGGGCGGACACAGTACGTAGACGTCGTCCATCCGGCGGCGGAGCGGCCAAAGATGGTATAGACACCTACGGGGGTCTGGGACTGAGTCGCGCCCGTGCCGCAGAGAAAGCTCTGGATGAGCGCCCAGTGCCCGGCGTAGCCCGCGAAGACGTTCACCCGCTGCATGGCAGTGCTCACCCAGCAGAGATACTGCGTCTTGCTGGAGTAACCTTTGGCGTTGATCCAAATCTCCTTCTCAAAGCTCTGATAATCGTGGCTCAGCGCCCAACCCAGCGTCCAGTCGCCCTGATAGCCCGTGGTCACCAACTTGAGCACCCGATCTGTGTCGTATTGGTTGTAGTAGTCGTCGCCATAGTTCTGCAGCGTGAGTTCGGCGGTGGCGGAGACCATCTGATCCGCGCCGTCCACAGTCTGATAGCGGAGCTCCAGGCCCACCGCGCTGGAGAGGGCCATGTCCCGGCTGTACTGGTAGTTATAGGTGAGCATCAGGCCCTGCTCCCCCGCCCGGAGGTTGAGGGTGATATCGCTGACCTTGACCCCGTCCACCGACCAGATGGCCTCACAGACCTTCCCGGCGACCGGACTCGTGATATTTGCGGTGACCTGCAGCGCCTGCCCCGCCGGAAGCACTGCCGGGGCGGACAGGCTGACTGTCACGCCCGTGATGCCCGAATCTTCCGCCTGGCGCACAGCCCCGGCCGCCGCGCCCGTGACCGTGTCGTTTTTGCCGGAGATCACGATTTCCGCCGGCGCGCCGTCCACTGTCACCTTCTGGCCGTCGCCGGTGACCTCCACCCTGCCGACACCCTGCCCGACGATAACGGGATCCCCCGCCTGACCCACCACCAGCGTGTCAATCCGCGCCGCGCCGGAGGCCGCGATTGTGACCGCCGCGCCCGTGGAGCCGGCGTAGACGAGCCTGCCGATGTGCGCCGAACCGCCGATGGTCAGCGTCATGGGCCTCTGCGCGCGGATCACCGCAAAGGGCGCGGCGACATCGGTCAGCGCGATGTCCGAAGCCGCGCAGTTAAACAAGAGTATATGGGGGACAATGCGGTAGTATATGGTGAGAAATTCCGCCCGGGTGATGAAGCTGTCCACCGCGAGTTTCCCGTCATAGCCGATGAAGACGCCGGCCTGTACCAGCAGGGCCATGGCCGTGCGCTCCTCCCCCTTGAGGGAGGCCCCGTCCGAAAAGGCCCCGAGCATGCTGCAGTCCGGCTCCGCCGCCGTATATTGGAAGGCCCGCGCCGTCAGCACGGCGGCGCCCCTGCGGGTGATGGGCTGGTCGAGCCCCGCGCCGCTGGGGACAATGCCGAGGGCAACGGCCCGCGCGGCGGCCTCGTAGTACCACTCCGAGCCGGAAAGACCCGTGGCCGCGGGGCTCGCCATCGTCTGCGCGTTTAGAATCCGGCAGAAAATCGTAATCATCTGCGCGGCGGTGATGGGGTCATCGGGGCGGAACGTGCCGTCCGGATAGCCGAGCACGAGCCCGTCCCGCGCGCCGCGCTCGATGACATCCCGGGCCCAGTGGCCGGCGATATCCGAGAACACCGGCGTATCCGCCGCCAGGGCGGCGTTCGGCAGCAGCAGCGCCAGCCCCAGCGCAAAAATGAGCGGACGCAGTCTCCTCTTCCTCATGTCGGGCCGGATTTCGTCCATGGGAATACCCCCTTCTCTGTGTGAGGATACCCCAGTATACCGCAGGCCGTCAAATTTTTCAACCGACAATATTCTTACAATTTGCCCTTTACTTTCATGCTTTAATGTTATAATATAAGAAACAGACAAAAGACATATTTCCAGAGGTGTTCGATGAACAAACACGGCAAAAAAGACCGGAATGTGGGGCTCTATCAGGCCATTTTGACCCTCAAGACCCCCGAGGAGTGCATGAACTTTTTCAGCGACCTGTGCACCGTCACGGAACTGCAGGCCATGGAGCAGCGCTACCAGGTGGCCGAACTCCTGCGCCAGGGTCACATCTACAGCGACATTTTGGAGCGCACCGGCGCCTCCAGCGCCACCATCAGCCGCGTCAACCGCAGCCTGCAATACGGCTCGGAGGGCTACAGCGTGGTCTTCGAGCGGCTGGGGATCGCGGAGGAGGCGTAGGGGCGGCCCTGCGCGGCCGCCCGCTTTTCCGCGCCCTGGGGGCCGTACACCAGGCGGCTGCACACTGTAGGGGCCGCACACTGGGCGACCCGTATTCGCATAGCCCCGCCCAGGGGGAATGCGGGACGCCCAGGGGGGCGTTCCCTACAAGGTCAAATTTTTTTCTTTACAAATACAACACTATGTTGTATAATACTCTGTACAACATATTGTTGTGAGGTGAAACGGCGATGTTCTCAGATCGGCTCAAATCCCTGCGCACAGCGGAGAGTCTGACCCAGGCGGAACTGGCCGCGCGTTTTCGGGTCACGCAGCAGGCCGTGGCCAGGTGGGAGCGCGGCAGCGCCTCCCCGGAACCGGGCATTGTGGCGAAATTGGCGGCCTTTTTCCGGGTCAGCGCGGACTATCTCCTGGGCGGGGAGGACACGCCCCCCTTCCCGCTTGTGAAAATCATCGGCGCGGTGAAGGCGGGTTATGACGGTTTTGCGGTGGAGGAAGCCCTGGGCCGCTCCCCCGCCGACGTGCGAGACGCGGAGGGCTACCGCTATCTCCTGGTACGCGGGGACTCCATGGAGCCCTACATCCGGGAGGGGGATCTGGCCCTGGTGCACCTGCAGCCCACGCTCAATAACGGCGATCTGGGCGTCATCCTCTATGGGGACGGCGAGGCCACATTAAAACGCTACCGCCGCATGGGCGACACCGTGCGCCTGGAGCCCTTCAACCGCGCGTACGACGCGGTGGAACTGGCGGGGGAGGACTTGGCGGGGCTGCGGATCTTCGGGAAAGTCGTGGAGACAAAGACGAGATGGTGAAATGATATGGATCTCATGGACAAACTCACAATCCTCACCAACGGCGCGAAGTATGACGCGGCCTGCACCTCCTCCGGCGCGGATCGCCCCGGCAAGACCCTGGCCGCCGGCTGCTGCCACAGCTTCGCGGCGGACGGGCGCTGTGTCACGCTCTTAAAAGTCCTCCTCTCCAACAGCTGCGTCCACGACTGCAAATACTGCGTCAACCGCGCCACCGCCGACGTGGAGCGCGCGTCCTTTACGCCGGAGGAACTGGCGGAACTCACCATGCAGTTCTACCGCCGCAACTACATCGAGGGGCTGTTCCTCAGCAGCGCCGTGTTGCGCAGTGCGGACTACACCATGGAGCGCATGATCGAGACCCTGTCCATTTTGCGCTACCGCTACAACTTCTGGGGTTACATCCACGCCAAGCTCATCCCCGGCGCGTCCCCGGAGCTGGTGCGCAAGCTCGGCTTTCTGGCCGACCGGCTCAGCGTGAACATCGAACTGCCCTCCGAGGACAGTTTAAAACTCCTGGCCCCCGGCAAGACCAAAGAGTCCATTTTGGCCCCCATGCGCCAGACGCGGGAGGAGATCACGGCGAGCGGCGAGGAACTCGTGCGCTACAAGCACGCGCCCCGCTTCGCCACCGCCGGACAGGCCACCCAGATGATCGTCGGCGCGACAAAGGAGACGGATTTCCAGATTCTCCGCCTCTCCTCCGCCCTGTATAAAAAGTATAGCTTAAAGAGGGTGTTCTACTCGGCCTACATCTCCGTGGTGGAGGACAGCCGCCTCCCCGCCCTGTGCACCCCGCCGCCGCTTTTGCGGGAGCACCGCATCTACCAGGCGGACTTCCTCATGCGGCAGTACGGCTTTAGCTACGACGAGATTTTGAGCGAGGCGACGCCGGACTTTAACCCCTACCTGGACCCCAAGTGCAACTGGGCCATCAACAACCCCCAGTTTTTCCCCGTGGACGTGAACACGGCCCCGCTGGGAGTTCTATTGCGGGTACCCGGCATCGGCCCCACCAGCGCGAAGCGCATCGTGGCCGCCCGAAAAAACGGCAAATTGGGCCTCGGCGAGCTCAAACGCATCGGCGTGGTCTTAAAGCGGGCGCAGTATTTTATATTGTGTTCCGACAACCCCCGGGGCCTCCGGCTGGAGCGGGAGACGACGGTCCGGGCGCTGATCGACCCGAAAATCTTCGCCTTCGGCGCGGAGCAGCTGAGCCTGTTCGACGGCGCCGCCGCCCGGGCTCTGCCCCCCATGGGGGAGGTCAAGTCGGTGTCGGCGGGCATTGAGGAGGCGGTGCTGTGTCTGGCGGGGAAGCTGTAGGGCGCGGCGACCCCGACGCGCCGCCGCGGGTACATTCGATTTT
>WQUU01000168.1 GCA_009781925.1 Bacillota bacterium
TGCATTTCGCAAAAGTCCAGCATTTTTAACCACTACGTGGCCTTATGGCTGTAAAGTTTTAGCCTTACAGCGTAGTGACTGTATGCTAACGAGTCGCACCCCAAAAGTGGTCGATCTTGCCTTTGGATGTGTTCGAGATGATGACGTCGGTCAGAATCTGCGTTGTCAACGTGTCGCCCGCGAGGCCGGCCATGCAGTTCCAGGAGTCGCTGTGCTCCGGGTTCACCAGGTTGAAGACTTTCACCTGGTAGCCGTTTTGCCGGAACAATTCCGCAGTATCGGCATAGAGCTCGGACTTGCTGTCGGTGAGTATGACGGACTCGCCGCGCTTGATCGCCTGGAATAAAAGATTTCGGACGACGGCTCTGGACTTCATCGTGCCGGTCGCCCCGCAGACGAACAGGTGCTTATTGAGTTTGGTGTTATCCGGCAAGCAGATGACCTTGCCGTTTTTCTCACCCAGTATGGTGCCCATGGCAGCCGCCGGCGTGGTCACCTCCAGAACCCGTTTCATCTCCTTGTCGCTCATCCAGGCCGCGGTGCCATACGTGCCCTCCCGGGCGCGCTTGAAGTTGCGGTCGTCATACTCGCCTCTGCCAAACCTGCCTTGGAGCTTGAGATATAGAAACCCGACGACGGCGATGATTGTAATAATCAGGGTCATCTTGCGTCCATCCGCGCTGAACGCGTGCGGGATGCAGTAGAACGGGTTGAAATCAGGCGCCGGCATGGTTACGCCGCCGCTGAACCCATCCTGGGCGAGCCAGGTCTGATAGCCTGAGCTTAACTGGCCAAGCAATCCGCCCAGGTATAATACAGCGACAATTCCCAGTATGGCGGCGAGGATGATCGCGACGATGCGTGAGTGTTTAATTTTCCTTCACCTCCGAGTCTATATTCCAAGCGCGGCTTCCACCGTACTCATATTCAATTCCCGTATCCCCGCGCCCTCGCCAAGATAGGTCTTGAGGAACTCGGTCTGCCAGGGGTAACAGAGGATGTCGGCCGGGCCGGCCTGATCGCACAGGGCCTCGCGGAACCGGATGAGTCTGGCGATGTCACCGTCCAGATGAGACAAAACCATCCGGCCGTCCACGATGGCGTCGTACTCCATCCGGCCATGATTGTAGCTGCGCTGACTTGACTCAAATAAGGCGCCGAGTAATCTCTCATTCCAGTCTGGGGAGAGGAGCATCCTGAGCAGCCGCGCGCCGTTCTGATTTAATGGAATATAAAATATCCGCGTGTAAATCCGGTCGAATCTCAACTGAGACCGCCGGCTCATGTCGGACTCCAGGATCGTCTTCAGCGCCGCGTCCATGCTCTGCCCGAGCAGCAGCGCCGCGGACACCTCGTCGAGTCCCGCGTTCATCCGGGTGAGTTCCAGCAGGTTCTCCAGCGCTTTTACCTCACCGAGGCCGCTCCACTTCATCACGGCGTCACGGGTGTTGTAGACGGTATAGCAGCCGCCGGGAAAAAACAGCGCGCCGGTCATTCGGGTGAAGTCGGTCTTGTTGGAACTGTCGCTTCCGACACGCTTCAGGTCGCGGGCAATGTAGAAGCAGGGTGAGTCTGGGACGATCCGGGTAATGACGGTCTTTTGCAACGTGGGCAACACATAGGGCCTCGTCTCGACCCCCGCCGCCATACAGAGCGCGACAGTCTCGGCGACCCGATGGTTGCGCTGGATGTGGAAAAGGTCATTGGAAAAGCAGTGATCCCGAAACTCATCCAGATATAAGCCCTGTAACCCCGTATTCAACCCGTCCAGCACCGGGAGCCCCTTCCGGTACAGCCGGATTGTGCGCTCACCCTTCTTGCCGCTTACCTGTATGAGCTTGACACGATACACCGGGCCGTTCTTATCAAATCGGATGTCCTGAACCGACTCCAGCTTGTGAATCAGAACCGCCAGCACCCGTTCATTCCCGAGTAATGGAAGCGCGGCTGTCGGAATTTCGCCCACTGTGGAGAGGAGTTGTAGAAGCCGATGCGTATGACTGCCGGGGCGAATTGTGATCATTGCGGTACACCCCCGGATTTGAAGAATTCGGCCATCATGACTGCTCTCTCTGGCCGATTTTTGCCCCGGCCTGACGGCGGAAGCCCTGACAAATGCGGCATTTTGGGTGCGCTCATTCGTATGTGTTTGCGCGCCCCTGAAAATTGCCCTATTTTACATACGTTTTTTACGGCTCTACGGGCGGTTTTCATAGAGCAGCACACCTCCGTCCGGGATGGTTTTTTCCTGTTCCAGCCAGCGAATAAACTCGTTCTGCGGCACGACGTAGACCTCGGTCCGCTCGCTGCCGCCGGGGGCGCTGCAGTAATAGTGCCGGCAGAGCACGGGCGAATCATCCACCATGACATAGAGCGCCACGATGTCCAGAACCCGGTTCAGCTCGGTGTTGTCGTGATCCCGGTATTGGCGCTCCGGGCGCGCCCGGTTATAGACATGGCGGAAAATCGTCACGTTGTAGGGATAGCGCATCGGCTGCTTGCCTTTCCAGAACCGCCGCATGGCCGGGTACAGCGGGTCACACAGATACGCGGGCGAGCCCTTGTTTTTCTTTGGCAGGAGGAGGGGGATACGGAGGCAGAACCAGCCCTCCGCCGTGAACCCGATCTCCACGGGAAAGTTTTTTGACGTGGCCTCCTCAATCGCCGCCCGCGCCTTGGGGTATCCGGTGTACGCGGGCAGCTCCCGGCAGAGGCAGGTCAGCTTTTCCGCATGCCCGGCGGCCTCAAAGGCGGCCTCGTATGCGCTGATCATGTCTCCGCGTTTTAGGTGGAGCTGTGTCTCCTCCAAAGCCGCCCAGACCTTGCCGGTCCGTCGGTTCGCGCTGTCGAGACAGCGCTCAAAGCCCGATTTCTTCTGTTCCATTGTGATCTCCCCCTGTATAAAAAGTGACGCCCGGCTCGTCGCCGCCGGCGTAGTCCACAGTGGCAAACAGGCAGGGCGCTTTTGGCAGCATCAGTTCCCGCGACATTTGGATATGCGGCAGGACGATAATGTATTTCAGATCCTCGTCCGGCTGCAACAGCCGGGTCAGGTGCTGCTCCCCGTCGTACAGCACCACGATCTCGTACCCCACGTCATTTTTCAGAAAGAACAGCTGCGACGGGTAAGACGCGGGGTAGTGGGCCATCGGCTCCACCTGGTCAATAAAGCGCAGCAGCACCCAAACGGCGCTGATCATGCGCTGGTCGGGCTTGACCATCGGGTCGAGGCCCAGATAGTAGCCGCCGGAGACTTCCGAGATCATGAGCTGCCGTTTCAGATTGGCGATGATTTTCTCGGCGGTCTTCGGCGGCTTATCTCGCAGCAGCCGGATCACCTGGGTCCTGGTCAGCGCCCCGTACTGCGTCAGCCAGCGGATGATGTACTGCTCGTCCTGTAAAAGCATGGCGTTCCCCCCATTGTAAAGAAATGCGTATTTGGAGATTCAAAATACGCATTCCGGTGTTCAAAATACGTATTTTAAGCTGGCTGAATGCGTATTTGCTCCGCTTATGCGTTTTCTGGAGACGTTTTTTCCCTCAGCAGCGCCGCAAGCTCGGCGCGGTCCGTAGTGATGAGGCTGATCTCGGTTTTGGAAATTTTGATGACCACCGGGATCTTGTTGCTGTTGCTGGAGATCAGGGCCTCGCCGCGCTCAAACTGGGTGATGCTCCGCAGCTCAGTCCGGGAGAGCTTCAGGACATCGCGCACATACTCCGCCTCGTCCGGCTCCAGATTGAGGATGATCTTTGTCTTGGAGTTGTTGAGGATGGCCCGACCGTAGCGGCCCTCATCTAAGCCGAAGAAGTCAGACAAATCCTGTGTAGCGCAAATCGCCGCCGCCCCGTAGCCCCGCGCTACCTTAAAGACCTCTAGGCAGAACTCGGCGGCCAGCCGGTTGACGGAACCGCCGATGGAGGTGCCGCCGACCAGCTTCCAGATCTCGTCGATAAAGATGGCCTTGCGCTTGGTGCGGTCGGCTTTGGCGGCGTCCCAGACGTAGTCGAGGGCGATCATCATGCCCACCGGCAGGAGCTTGCCCTTCAGCTCCGAGATGTCCAAAACGACGTATTTGTTTGTCAGATCCACGTTGGTCTGCCGGTTGAAGCTTTGGGCGCTGCCGGTCACGAAGCGGCTGACGATGGCGGCCAGCCGCTCGGTCAGCGGGTTCTCCGTCAGATGCCGGTGCAGGTCGCCCAGGATGGGCATGGCCTTCATCTTTCCGGTTTCAGAATCTTCGTATATTGAACCGTTGTCGTGGGTGATCCCGAAATCGGCGTAGGTATTGATCAGGGCCTCGTCCAGCATCTGCTCCTCCTCGTTGGTCATGTCGGGGATGAGCAGGCTGAAGAAGATCATCAGTTGCTGAATCTTCCCCGCCAGCAGGGAGTCCGCCCCGGTATACGCGACCTCGTCGATGAGCTCCATCGCCGGGGAGACGGTGC
>WQUU01000169.1 GCA_009781925.1 Bacillota bacterium
AGTTTGTGAACCACAACCGCACCTCCCTCCACGACGAGGTCATCTATGTCTCCGGCGAGCGCGAGGACTCCATGGCCGAGATCGCGCTCCAGTATAACGACGGCTACAGCGAGATCATTCTGAGCTTCGCCAACAACATCCACACGCCGGAGGGCGGCATGCACGAAGAGGGCTTTAAACGGGCCCTTACGAATGTCATCAACGCCTACGGCAAGCGGGCGGGCCTCCTCAAGGGGGAGGACAAGATCAGCGGCGAGGACTGCCGCGAGGGTTTGACGGCGGTGATCTCCGTCAAGCTGACGGACGCCCAGTTCGAGGGCCAGACGAAAGCAAAACTCGGCAACTCGGAGATGCGCACCCTGGTCAGCGCGGTGGTGAGCGAGGGCCTGGATCGCTATCTGGAAGAACATCCCGCCGTGGGGAAGGCCGTCATCGACAAGGCCGTCACGGCATCGCGCGCCAGAGAGGCGGCCCGGAAAGCGCGGGAGAACATCCGCCGCAAAAACGCGCTGGAGAATTCCACCCTCCCCGGCAAGCTGGCCGACTGCAACGAGCGCGACCCCGCCCTGACGGAGCTCTACATCGTCGAGGGCGACAGTGCCGGCGGCTCCGCCAAACAGGGCCGCGACAGCCGGTTTCAGGCGATCCTGCCCCTTTGGGGCAAGATGCTCAACGTGGAGAAGGCCCGGGCGGACAAGGTCTATGGCAACGACAAGCTGACCCCCGTCATCACCGCCCTGGGCGCGGGCCTGGGCTCCGAATTCGATGTGGACAAACTCCGCTACCACAAGGTGGTCATCATGGCGGACGCCGACGTGGACGGCAGCCACATCCGCACGCTGCTCTTAACTTTCTTTTTCCGTTTCATGCGGCCGCTGATCGAGGGGGGCTTTGTATACGCCGCCGTGCCGCCGCTCTATAAACTTGTGCGCGGAAAAGTGACGCGCTACGCCTTCTCCGACGCCGAGCGGGACCGCTTGAGCGCCGAGATGCGCGGGGAGAACCAAAACGCCAAGGTGGACATCAGCCGCAACAAGGGCCTCGGCGAGATGAACCCTGAGGAGCTCTGGGAGACGACCATGAACCCGGAGACCCGGATCTTCAAGCGCATCACCATGCAGGACGCTGTTAGGGCGGACGAGATTTTCACGCTGCTCATGGGCGAGAAAGTGGAGCCGCGCAGGGAGTACATCGAGCGCAACGCGGCCAAGGCCGTGAATTTGGATATTTAGGGGATGCATAACGGCCACCCCTCCCCAGAGGGGATTAGGAGAAAGGGCGACCACCCCGGCCTTCGGCCACCCCTCCATAGAGGGGATTAGGGGAAAGGGCTGGGATACGAGAAAAGGAGAAACGCAATGCGGGACATACAAAAATACTATGAGCTACCGTATAATCCTCTTTTGAAAGAACGCGCGAGGGAATTGAGAAAATCGGGTACTCTGAGTGAAATAATTCTGTGGAAAATGCTCCGCAACAGGCGGCTAAATGGTCTGGATTTTGACAGGCAAAAAATTATCGGGAACTTTATCATTGATTTTTACTGTGCGCAATGTGGCGTTGTCATTGAGGTTGACGGCAGTTCTCATGATAACAAACAGGAATATGACAGTGAGAGAAACGCTTTTTTGACCGGCCTAGGCTTAACCGTTCTTCATGTGACAGCGGATGATGTGGAACACAACTTATACGCTGTCCTAGGACGGCTCCGAACAGACCCCGCGTTGCAAACTTAGGCCCTTGCCCCTATTCCCCTCTGGGGAGGGGTGGCCGTAGGCCGGGGTGGTCGCCCTTTCCCTCCAGAGCCGTAGGCCGGGGTGGTTGCCCTTTCCCTCCGGAGCCGTAGGCCGGGGTGGTCGCCCTTGCCCTGGCGTGGTCGCCCTTGATCTTAACACCAAGCTAAGGAAATGTTTATGAAAAACGACTACAAACCCGAAGACATCCTCTTCCCGAACCAGGTCATCAAGGAGATCAACCTCGAGCACGAGATGGAGAGCGCCTACATCGAATACGCCATGAGCGTCATCGTGGGCCGCGCCCTGCCGGACGTGCGGGACGGTTTAAAACCCGTGCACCGGCGCATCCTCTACTCCATGTACGAGAACGGCCTGACGGTGGACAAGCCCTTCAAAAAATCCGCCACCTGCGTGGGCGACGTCCTGGGCAAGTACCACCCCCACGGCGACCAGAGCGTCTATGACGCCCTCGTGCGCCTGGCGCAGGAGTTTTCCCTGCGCTACCCCCTGGTGGACGGCCACGGCAACTTCGGCTCCATCGACGGCGACCCCCCGGCGGCCTACCGCTACACGGAGGCCCGCCTGGCGCGTTTGGCCAATGAGATGCTCCGGGACATCGAGAAGGACACCGTGGACTGGGATCCCAACTTCGACGAGTCCACCAGGGAGCCCCGGGTTTTGCCCGCGCGGTTTCCGAATCTGTTGGTCAACGGCAGCTCCGGCATCGCGGTGGGCATGACGACGAACATCCCGCCCCACAACCTCACGGAGACGATCAACGCCGCCGTCTGTCTCATCCAAAACCCGGACGCGGATCTGGACGACCTCATGGAGCGCATCAAGGGGCCGGATTTTCCCACGAAGGGCGTCATCATGGGCCGGGCCGGTATCCGGGCGGCCTACGGTACCGGCAAGGGCCGGATCAAAGTCCGGGCCAGGACGGAGACGGAGGAGTTCGGCCAGGGCCGGATCCGCATCATTGTCACGGAACTGCCCTACCAGGTGAACAAGTCCCGCCTGGTGCTGGACATCGCGGAGCTGGTGAAGGACAAACGTATCGACGGCATCTCCGGCCTCCGGGACGAGAGCGACGGCAAAAAGGGGATGCGCATCGTCATCGAGCTAAAACGCGACGCCAACCCCCAGGTGGTGTTAAACAGACTCTTCGCCCAGACGCAGATGCAGGTCACCTTCGGCATCATTTTGCTGGCGCTGGTCAACAACCAAAAACAGCCCAAAACCCTGACGCTCAAGGAGATTTTGAGGGAATACATCGCCCACCAGGTGGACGTCATCACCCGGCGCACGGTCTATGACCGGAGAAAGGCCGAGGAGCGCGCCCACCTCCTGCAGGGCCTCCTCATTGCCCAGGACAACATCGACGAGGTCATCCATATCATCCGCAGCAGCTACGACGAGGCGAAGGATCGTCTGATTACGCGCTTCGGCCTCTCCGACGTCCAGGCCCAGGCAATTTTGGACATGCAGCTGAAACGTCTCCAGGGCCTGGAGCGCGAAAAGCTCCAGGCCGAGTATGACGAGCTGCTGGAGAAGATCAAGTATTACGACAGCCTCCTGGCGAACCGGGAACTGCTCATGAGCGTACTTGTGACAGAGCTCACGGAGATCCGCGACAAATTCGGCGACGCGCGCAAAACCGAGATCGCCGTGGTCGAGGACGAGATCGATGTGGAGGACTTGATCGACGAGGAGGACTGCGTCTTCACCCTCACCCACGCGGGCTACATCAAGCGCATCCCGGCGGACACCTACCGCGCCCAGCGCCGGGGCGGAAAGGGCATCACCGCCATGTCCACAAGGGAGGAGGACTATGTGGAGACCGTCTTCACCTGCTCCACCCATGACACGATTTTGTTCTTCACCTCCAAGGGCCGCTGCTATCAGAAAAAGGGTTACATGATCCCGGAGGCGGGGCGCACCGCCAAGGGCGTAAACATCATCAACTTCATCCAGATCGAGCCCGGCGAGCGGGTCAACGCCATGATCCACTACCGGGAGGGCGAGGCCAACAACGAATACCTGGTCATGGTCACCAAAAACGGCACCGTCAAGCGCCTTCGGGTGGACGCGCTGCGCAACGTCCGCAGCGCGGGGATCCGGGCTCTGACCCTGGATGAGGGGGATGAGCTCATCTCCGTGCGCCAGACGGACGGGGATCAGAACATTCTCATCGCCACCCGGGACGGCATGGCCATCTGTTTTGACGAGAACGATATCCGCCCCATGGGGCGGGACGCCGTGGGCGTCCGCGGCATCCGCCTCCGCGCCGGCGACGTCTGCGTCGGCGCGGCCAGGGCGCGGAAGGGAGGCTGCCTCCTCTCCGTGACGGAACTGGGCTACGGCAAGCGCACCGATATTTCCGAATATCTCCGCGGCGACGACGGGGCCCCCCAAAAACGTGGCGGCATCGGCCTCAAAAATTACAACGTCACGGGAAAGACCGGCAAAGTCGCGGACATCAAGGTCGTGGACGAGCAAGACGACATTCTGCTGGTCTCCGACGACGGCACGATCATCCGCATGGCGGCGGACAGCATCTCCAAATACGGCCGCGCCACCCAAGGCGTGCGGCTCATGCGCCTGCCGGAGGCCAGCAAGGTCATCAGCATCGCGCGGACGGATCGGGAAGCGGAAGACCCTGTAGGGGACGCAGCCCTCGGCGTCCCGCAGGCTGAGACGGAAACGGAAG
>WQUU01000170.1 GCA_009781925.1 Bacillota bacterium
CCTCGGCGGCCTGCCGGCTCCCTCGGAGAGGGAGCCGAGTTCATTTTCCGACTGTAATTGGTGAGGAGCAACATCTATCTTGGCTCCCTCAGCGTCGTCCTTGCGCGTTTGAGGGAGCTGGCAGCGCGCGTGCTCTTCGCGCCGTCCGCTGACTGGGGGTGCTCTTGACCTACAACACCGTCGCCGGGTTGATTCCGTAGGAAATCGCCGTGATCACACGGCTCAGTTTGGCGCATTCAATCTCGCGCAGCGTCAAAAAAGCCTGCGGGAAAAAGGGGCCCGGCTGGACGGATTTGATCAGATCCCGGCAGAACGTTTCCATGGCCTGTTCGCTCAGGCGCTCCAGATTGAGCTCCTTATCGCGCGGGAAAAATTTGGCCCAGGCCGTGCCCTGCAGGAGCGCCAGGGCCGACGCCTCATCAGGCGCCGCGATCAGAGAATTTTGCAAAATTTCCGTCAATTGGCCGCGAATGGGAATGAGCAGATTTTTCACTTCCGGCAGAGAGGCGGGGAAATTTCGGTGCAGGCGCAGGATGCCGCAGATGTTGAGCAGATCCGCCTCCAGTCCGATCCGATCCATGGCCCCCTTGGAGACTTTGGCTCCGACCTCCTCCAGATCCGCATAGACCGCGCTGTAATAGCGGTTTTCCAAAACCTCGCTGGCTTCGGCAAAGTCGGGCATACCGTTTTTTACCCGCGGCAGACGCCGCAGCGTCTCGCCGTAGACGGTTCTTGCCGTGTTTTGCAAGAGTTCCTCAAAGTCGGCGGAGAGCTCGATGAGCGCGACGCCTGTCTTGCTCCGCTCGGCGAGGGGTTCCTCCCGCGCGCCGAGATCGGAGGCGGGCCCGCCGCCGCCCAGACGCGCCAGCGCGCTCAAGATGGCGCGGTACTCCGCCCGGAAGACGGCGTAGCCGAGCAGACGTTTGTCCGTATGATCACCGAAACGGTAGAGCCGCGTGTACTCGTCTTTGAGACCGGCGCGCAGGCTCTGCTGCAGCGCCCGGCCCGTGAGCTCCCCGGAGAGTTTGGCCATGCGCTGGCCCCAGGCAGGGGTATTGCGCAGAAAGGCCGCGAGTTCGTTCAAAGTCTTGAAACCGGCGATCTGGGCCCAGTCCGCCTTGCTCAGCAATTTGCCGGACATGGCGCGCACCTTGGTGGTGACCGCGCCGTATTTTAAATAGGATTTAAGCATCCGCGTTCACCACGGTGCGATAAAGCCTTTCCACGTATTCGCCGCTGTGGGCCTTAAAGGAGTCATAGCTCTGCACCAACTTTGTGTTGAGCTCCGCGTCCAGAGCTTCGACGGCTCTGTCCGCCCGGGCGACCTCGTCCGCATTCGCCTGGGCGACCTCTTTGTCCGCCCGGGCGAAGATCTCCTCCCGGAGACGGGCGACCTCCTCTTCCAAAAGGGTTTGCAGCCCCGCCTGTTTCTCCTGGGCGTCCGCATACAGAGACCTGGCCGACTGTTCCGTGGCAACTATTTTATGCAATACTTCAACGGGGGTCATTGCAAACACCTCCCAGAGAGTGTCGATTCAACATAATATAATATCACTAAGCATACTAATAAAACAGCCGCAAAGTGCTGAAAAATACATCAAAAGTGGATCATTTTTTGTATTTGTTTTCAGATGGCCCGGCGCCCCGGGAAGCGGGCGCGCAAAACCCTTGTCAATATTCCGCCGAAGGGGTATAATAGACAAAAAAATTGTAGGGGCGATTATGAATCGCCCGCGCACCTGTAGGGGCCGATGCCCACATCGGCCCGTTTCCGATACGACGACGCGATGTGAGCATCGCGCCCTACAACGGGCCGCCCAGTGTGCGGCCCCTACATGAGGAGAGCATCATGAGGCACCTAAAAAAACTGACCGGCCCTTGGAGAACCGTCCTCAACATCGGCGTCACGCTCATCTTTGGGCTCATTTACTATTATTTTGCCCTGCCCGCCCTCAATTTCCAAGATCCGTCGCTTTACACCTTTGTGATTCTCCTGGCGGCGGTGTTCTGTCTTTTATCCATCGCGACCCGCGGACTCCTCCGGCAGGGAAAACGGGGGAGGGAGCTCTGGATCGACATCAAAAAAAATTGCCTGTGGCCGGTGCTCCTCGTGGCGGCCCTGATCGTGGTCTATCTCCTGGGCAACCTCATTTCCGCGCCGATCTTCCGGGCCACGGCGTATCGGGATCTGCTCACGGTAAACACCGGGGACTTTGCCACAGATGTCAAAGAGGTGAACTTTGACCAGATTCCCATGCTGGACAAGGACTCCGCCCAGCGCTTGGGGGATCGGAAGATGGGCAATTTGCCGGATCTGGTGTCCCAGTTCGAGGTGGCCGACGACTACACCCAGATTAACTATCAGGGCGGGCCCGTGCGGGTGACCTATCTGCAATACGGTGATTTTTTCAAGTGGTTCAACAACCGCGCAAACGGATTGCCCGCCTACATCACCGTGAACATGGTGACCCAGGAAGCCAACGTCGTGCGCCTGTCCGATTTGGGGCTGGGCGGGATCAAATACTCTCCGTCTGAGTATTTTTTCCGCAAGCTGGATCGCCACCTCCGCTTTGCCTACCCCACCTTCATGTTTGATCCGCCGACTTTTGAGATCGACGACAGCGGAGTCCCCTATTGGATCTGCCCCAGGGTGGTAAAGACCATCGGCCTGTTCGGGGGCACAGACATCAGCGGAGCCGTACTCTGTAACGCCGTTACCGGGCAGTGCCAATATTACGCCAAGGATGATGTCCCGGCCTGGGTGGACAGGGTCTATCTGGCCGACCTCATCGTGCAGCAATATAACTACCATGGCAAATATATCCACGGTTTCTGGAACTCCCTCTTCGGACAGAAAGATGTCACAGAGGCTGCGGACGGCTACAATTACCTGGCGATGAACGACTCCGTGTACATGTACGCGGGGGTCACCTCCGTGACCAGCGACCAGAGCAATCTTGGTTTCATCCTTTGCAATCAGCGCACGAAAGAGTGTACCTTCTACTCCGCGCCGGGGGCTGTCGAGTCCTCAGCCCAGGCCTCCGCCGAGGGCGTGGTGCAGGATCAGCACTACACCGCCACGTTCCCGCTGCTGCTCAATGTGGCGGACAACCCCACCTATTTTATGTCCCTCAAGGACGATTCCCAGCTGGTCAAACAGTATGCGATGGTGAACGTGGCCCAATACCAGATTGTGGCCACGGGCGCGACAGTGGCCGACTGCCAGGCCAATTATCTGAAGCTGCTGTCCACGCACAACCTTGCTTCGCTGGACAATTCCGCCGATCTGACAATCAGCGGCACAATCGCAGAGCTGCGCTCCGCGGTCATCGACGGCAACACGGAGGTCTACCTGCGGCTGGAGGGCGACAGTTTCTACTACGTTCTCTCCGTAAAGGACAACGAGCTCGCCGCGGTTTTGAATGTGGGCGACACGGTGTCCCTGCTGACCACAATCGCGGAGGGCGATCTGCGCCCGGCCATGAATCTGGAAAGAACAGCGGTTGCGCCGTGAAATATATTTTGATCATCGGGGACGGCATGGCCGACAACCCCCTCAAGGCCCTTGACGGCCGAACCCCGCTGGAAGCGGCGCATATCCCCGCCATCGACCGCCTCGCTTCGGACGGCGCGCTCGGCAGCGTCCGCACGGTGCCGGAGGGCTTTCCTCCCGGCAGCGACACGGCGCTTATGAGCATCTTCGGCAGCGCGCCAAGGCTCTATTATGCGGGCCGCGCGCCGCTGGAGGCCGCCGCCCAGGGCATCGAACTAAAAACCGGGGACGCCGCCATGCGCTGCAACAATGTGACCCTGAGTGAGGCGGGGCGCTTTGGGGACAGGCGCATCCTCTCCCACTCCGGGGGAGGGATCGAGGGGGAAGCGGCCCAGGAACTCATCATCCGGCTCTTTGCCCACCCGGACTTCCGGCCCCTGGCGGAGGCGGCGCGCCTCGAGCTCTACCCCACAAAATCTTACCGCCATATCGCCGTGCTGCGCCAGACGGACATCCGGGGCCTCAAACTCAGCGCGCCCCACGACCACAGCGGTGAGCTCGTCTCGGAAAATCTGCCCTCCGGCGCGCCCGTGGCGGCGGCGCTGACCGCCCTGATGGAGCGGGCCTGCGCGTTGCTGGAGAATCAGACCGCCAACGGCATCTGGTTTTGGGCCCAGGGCACAGCGGCAAGGCTGCAGAATTTTACGGGCGCATACAGCAAAACGGGGACAGTCATCAGCGCCGTGCCGCTGTGCAAGGGCATCGCGAAACTCTCCGGCCTTGACGCGGCCGAGGTCGAGGGCGCGACGGGGGAGCTGAACACCAACTATGAGGGCAAAGTGGCGGCCGCCGTGGGGGCGCTTGAAACGCACGACTTTGTGGCGGTTCATTTGGAAGGGCCGGACGAGTGCAGCCACGCCGGGGATCTCAGAGGCAAACT
>WQUU01000171.1 GCA_009781925.1 Bacillota bacterium
CGGCGGATTACACGGCGGAGGCGGTTCAGACGACGGAGGGCGCGCAGGGGGGATAAGCCACCCCGCGCTTCACCCGTGTGGCCATTTCCGCGCACTCCGCAAATCCACCCTTGACAACCGGAAGATTTGTGGTAAAATTGCGTAGGTGTAAAAAATGCGGGCGTAGCTCATTTGGCAGAGCGCCACCTTGCCAAGGTGGAGGTAGCGAGTTCGAATCTCGTCGCCCGCTCCAACGTCGGGGCAAGGGCAAGTTAACAACGCAGTCCGTGGCGCCGCGGCGACATAGCCAAGAGGTAAGGCAGGGGACTGCAAATCCCCGACTCCCCGGTTCAAATCCGGGTGTCGCCTCCAGATATCGAAATGGGGTTGTAGCAAAACGGGTCGTCGAGGACGCCGCCCCCTACATCATGTGTACGCATTTTGCATCATGCAGCACATATTGTAGGGGGCGGCCTCCCGGACGCCCCGTTCTTGCGTTTTGCAACAGACCCTCTCTCCATAAGCATAAAGTAAAGAAGTTCAAACCGAGGAGGGCCCCATGCGCAGAACCGACCGCGAAGTTACGGATTTTTCTGAAATTTTGGATATCTTGCGCCGGGCGGATACGATCCGCCTCGCACTGCACGATGAACCTTACCCCTATGTGGTGCCGCTGTCCTTCGGCTTTGAGGCCTCCGACGGCAAAATCGCGCTGTACTTCCACGGGGCGAAAGAGGGACTCAAGCACGAACTGATCGCTCGCAACCCCTATGTCTGCGCGGAGGCGGACATCTTTCACCGCTACGCGGACTTGCCAAACGGCGAAGTGACCACCGAGTACGAGAGCGTCATCGGCTTTGGCAGGTGCGAGCGCGTAACCGGCGAAGAGGCGGCCAAGGGAGCGGACTTGCTGTGTACCCACTGCGGCCATGACGGCTACGTATATGACAGCGCGGCGCTGGAGGCCACAGCGGTATATCGGGTCACGCTGGAGCGCTTTTCGGGGAAACGGCGGAGGGTGTGAACCTGCCGCCGGTTGTTTCATTCCGTCGCCCCTGTCATCACGCCGTCGAAAACACCCCGGTACGTCGTGACCCAGGCCGGTTTACGTCTCACTCTCATCCGCCTGTTCCAGCAGTCCCTCCAGCTCCGCCGTTCCAAACTCGTATACCGCGTCGCAGAACTGGCAGCGCACCTCGGCGGGCTCGCCGCTTTGGATCATGTCCCGGAGCTCGTCCGCGCCCGCGCTGCGCAGGGCTTCCCGCACCCGTTCGCGGGAACAGCTGCAGCGGTACGCGATGGGGGCCTCGCTCAAAATTTCCGGTTCCATGCCGTCCAAGACGCGGAAAACCAGGTTTTTCGCGTCGTCGTTGCCGCGCAGGATGTCCGTGACGCTGCCCAGCGCGGCGATATTTTTTTCGATTGCGGCGGCGCGGCGCTCCGGCGCGGCCGGCCATAACTGCACCAGCTAGCCCCCGGCCGCCAGAACGCTGCGATCCGTATCCACCAGCACTCCCAGGCCGCAGGCCGCGCCCACCTGCTCGCTCTCGGCGAAGTAGCGCGTCACATCCTCGGCAATCTCACCGGAGACCAGCGCTGTGCTGCCGATGTAGGGCTCTTTGAGCCCCAGGTCGCGGCTGACAGTGAGCAGCCCGTCCCGGCCCACGGCGCGGCCCACGTCCAGTTTTACGCCCGCGCGCAGGGGTAAGTCAATGTGAGGGCGCTGCACATAGCCTCTGGGATTGCCCGCGCTGTCCGAGACGGCCAAAATGGCGCCCAGCGGCCCGCCGCCGTGAAAGCGCAGGGTGACGCTGCCGTCGTCCTCCTTGAGCAGCTCGCCCAAAATGGAGGCGGCGCACAGCGCCCGGCCCAGGGCGGCGGTGGCCACGGGGCTGAGGTCATGGATCTGCCGCGCCCGCTCGGCGATACTCCGGGTGGACGCGGCGGAAATTTTTACAAAGCCGTCGGATGAAACGGCGCGAAGGATGTGATCCATGTTCGCTCCAGTGCAGAAAAATACGGAGTTTCCCTTGGCTCCCTCTCCGAGGGAGCTGGCAGGACGCTGTCCTTGCGGCCTGACTGAGGGAGTGCCCTTTCCTCAAAACTCCTTCTTCAAACTTCTCGTAAACAGCGCTTCAAACTCTCTCCGCGGATCGGCGCCCTCGTGGACGATGCGGTAGACGCAGCTGCAGATGGGCAGTTCCGCCGCATAGCGCTCGGACAGAAGTTTCAGGGCCCGGACGGTGAAAAAGCCCTCGGCCAGTTCGGCGTACGGTTCACCTTTGACCGCCGCCTCGCCGAAGCGGCGGTTGTGGCTGTAGGGGGAGAAGACCGTGGCCTCGTAATCCCCGAGGTGGCACAGACCGTAGGCTGAGGCGGATTTTCCCCCCATGGCTTCGATGAGCTGGGCGATCTCCCTGGTACCGCGGGACATGAGCGCGCCTTTGAGGGCGGAAAGACCTATGCCGTCCAGCATTCCGGCGGCGATGCCGATGACGTTCTTCGCCGCCGCGCCCACCTCGCCGCCGATGATGTCGTTGCCGTAGTAAAAGCGGATCAGCTCGGAAGAAAATGCCTCCACCAGCTTGACCTTTATCGCCTCGTCCACGCTGTCGATCACCATACAGTTGGGCACGCCCGCCGTAAAAGCCTGCACATGCCCCGGCCCCAGCCAGACGGCAATTTTGTTGGAGGAATCAAGCCCCTCCGAGGCAATCTCGCTTAAGCGCCGGCCGGTGGAGGCCTCCAGCCCCTTCATGCAAAACACAAAGGTTTTGTCGGCGATATGTAAGTCCCCGAGCTCAGAGATCAAAGCCGCCAGCCCCTGGGAGGCGATGGAGACGACGACCGCCTCCGCGCCGAGCGCTAAGCGCAGGTCGGAGGTCAGTGCCACGCGCTCCGGGAGGGTCAAATATTCGTTTTTGCGGGTCGCCCGAAAGCGCCTCAGGTTTTCCGAACTCTCCCGGCCATAGAGGGTGACGCGATGTCCCAGGCGATCCAGATACCAGGCGAGAAAGCCGCCCCAGCGCCCGCAGCCGATGACAAAAATGTCCATAAGAACCTCAAATAATCACTGGTTTGATCGTCATTGCGAGGAGCGCAAGCGGCGCGGCAATCCAGTGTTGGCAGTTTTCCTGAATTGCTTCGCTGTGCCCGCAATAACGGGCGCGGCTAAAACCCCAGGCCCCCCAGATTCAGCCCGCCGGTGAATTTTTGCATGTTCGCGCTGACGGCTTCCTCCGCCTTGCGCAGGGCCTCGTTCGCGGCGGCCACGATGAGATCCTGGAGCATCTCCACGTCCTCCGGGTCAACGGCCTCCGGCGCGATGACCACGGACACAAGCTCCCGCTTGCCGTTGGCCGTCGCGGTGACGGCGCCGCCTCCCGCCGCGGCGAAGAACTCCTTTGTCTCCAGCTCCTCCTGCATTTTGAGGATGTCCTGCTGCATTTTTTGGGCCTGCCGCATCATGTTCGCTTGTCCGCCCGGCATCATACCGCCGCGAAAACCGCCTTTTGCCATGGTGAAACCCTCCTAATCAATTACCTGTACATTGTCAAATTTGCTGAGCGCGTCCAATTTTTCGGAGGGCTGGGCCCGCTCCCGGCTCCGCTCCTCAAAGCGCAGCGTGATTGTACGCCCCAAAAGTTTGGCCGCGGTATCTTTGAGCAGCGCCTCCGTCTCCTCCGCGCTCAGCCGCCTGCGCGCAAAATTTGTGGCGGCAATCGTGAGGCTGTCGCCGCTGAGTTCCCCCGCTGTCAGGACGGGGTCGGTCAGAATGTTATAGTCGCCGATCTTGAGTTTGCCGTGGAGGGCGGCCAGGAGCGCGGGCCAAAAATCCGGATTGGAGGGTATTGCAGGGGCGACCGCCTCGGCCGCCCGTGTACCCTCCGGTTCCGGATCGGGTACAGGGGTTGGTTCGGAAACAGGGTCCAATTCCGGCGTGGTTTCGGAAACGGCGCGCCGAGGGCGGCGCGCCCTACAGTCGTTGTTCGCTGAGTCCGCCTCCAATTTTTCCACCCGCGCCAGCAGGGCGCCGCAGTCCGGGCGCAGCTCGGGTTCGCAGAGGCGGATCAGGCAGAGTTCGGCCAAAGTCTTGGGGCTCTGGCTGCCCCGGAGCTCCGCGAGCGCTGCCTGGATGAGCCGGAGGTCGTCCAGCAGCTCGGCCCGGCCCAGAATTTCCGAGAAGTGGTTCAATGTGGCATCGTCAAAATTGCCGGAGAGCAGATTTTCTCCGGCCAAGACCGTGGAGACGAGGCTGTCCCGCAGGAGCGCGGAGAGTTCGCCCAGAAGCGTGTCGGCGGCCTTGCCGTTTTGCCAGAGCCCGGCGAAAATTTTGAGCGCCTCGCCCGTATCCCGGGCGGCAACGGCGTCCAACAGCGCGACCGTCCGGTAGCTGCCCGCGAGACCCATGGCCTCCAGCACCGCGGCCTCGTCGATTTTT
>WQUU01000172.1 GCA_009781925.1 Bacillota bacterium
CCCACGAACTGCGCACGCCGATCACCAGCATCCGCGGCTACGCCGAGACCATGCAGGATCAGGCGGGGCTGCCACCGGAAACCCAAAAGGAGTTTCTGGGCGTCATTGTGAACGAGAGCGACCGTATGACAAAGATCGTTCAGGATCTCCTGACCCTCTCAAAATTTGACGCCGGCACCGGCGGCTTCAGTTTCGCGTATTTTTCTCCGGAAAAAGCGCTCATCTCCGTCTACAGCGCCATGATCCTGGAGGCGCAGCGCCACAAACACCTCTTCACGGTGGATATCCAGGAGCAGCTGCCGGAGATCCGGGGCGACCGGGCGCGTCTGGAGCAGGTGTTTATGAATCTTATCTCCAACGCCATCAAATATACGCCGGACGGCGGGCATGTGCATCTCCTGGCCCGGACGGCGGGAGAGGGCGTACAGATCACTGTCCAGGACGACGGCATAGGCATTCCGGAGGCGGATGTGCCCCATGTGTTTGAGCGCTTTTACCGGGTGGATAAGGCCCGCTCCCGGGAGTCCGGGGGCACGGGGCTCGGCCTCTCCATCGCCAAGGAGATTGTGGAGCGCCACGGCGGAACGATTGCGATCACGAGCGTTGTGAGGGAGGGCACCTCTATTACCCTGACCCTGCCGATCGGAGGGCCGGAGGATGTTTAAACGGAGTGACGCCCAATCGGAGGATCGGAGGATGTTTTGGCGATTTTCAAAGCGGCGTCTGGAAATTGGGAAAAATATTCTTCTGGTTCTGCTTGCCGTCTCCGCGCTGTTCCTGGCCAGTGAGGCGGGGATATTCGACCAATTGCTGGGCGCCGATCCCCGGGGAAGCATTGCCGGGGCGCCGTCTCCAACCCCGGAGTCCGGAAGCGATTCCGCGGCCGCCCTGCCCTTTGTCATGGCGGTCACACTGGAGGACGGTTCACAAATGGGCGAAAAATATGGGGCGCCGGAGACTCGGGCGCTCTATGAGCGATTCAAAACCCCGCTCGGGGAGGCCCTGGGCTCCGCCGGCGTTCCCAAAGAGGTCGCAGAAGACGCGTGGAGGGCGGCGCTCCTCGCGCCGGGCGTGTTCTTTGATTATCTCTATGGTCAGCCCTTGGCCGCCCTGGCCGGCTGGCTGGGCACACCGGTTCCGGACTGGGCCACAGGGGTCGGCGCCAGGCGAATCTGTATCTGCGCCGAGAGGGGAAATACCGCCCTCTATTATATCGGCGCGGAAGACGGGAAATTTTACCGCTGCGACACCAGCGCCTCCGCCCTCCAATTGGACGGGCTCCTCCCCAACGGCGCCGGTTTTGTTTTTGCGTCCCCCGGCTACAGCCATATCGATCCCTACACCCTGTTGACCGGCAAAACGCCGGGCCTTGCGGACACGCCGGGCCTCCCGGCTCTGGAGGGAAAAAATCCCGTCGGGGACAGCGTCGCGGTGGCGGATGTTTTAACCGCCTTTAAACTCAACAGTTATGTGGCCGCTCCGCTTACAGAGACGGACGGCACGACTTCCTATGTGGAGGGCCTGCGGACGCTGAACCTGTCTCCGGATGGAACTTTGACATACCAGGGAGACGGGGAGGCCTTTCGCCTCCAAGGCGATCAGAGTTTAAGCGCGATGGTACAGGCGGCCTTCGATTTTGTCTCCCGGAGCGCGGGCAAATGGGCTGGCGTCGCGACGCTTCAACTCAGTGGATATGCGCCGGGCACAGCTGCGGGGCAGGATGTATTTCATTTTGACTATGTCTATGGCGGCGTCCCTATCGCCACCGGAACGGGCAGCGCCGTGACTGTGACCATCGAGAACGGGGCCATTACCAAGGCGCAGATGCGTGTGCGCTCTTACAGCCTGCCGGGCGCAGAGCCGCTGCATCCCCCCCTGACGGAGCTCCAGGAGCTGGCCGTGATCGAGGCCCAGGGCGGCGGAGAGCCCGTTCTGGTTTACGCGGATCACGGCTCGGATGTGGCGGTGACTTGGTATAAAGAGGTGCCCAATGGATAGTGCGCGGGTAAAAACCTTTTTCATCTTAATCCTGCTGCTTCTAAACGGTTTTCTCCTGGCGATGGTTCTCTCGGATCGGGCGCAGGCGAACCGGGCCGAGGCGAGCAAGCGCCAGGAGATGCAGAGCGTCCTGCAGGAGCGGGGGATTACCCTCAGCGACCCGGGAGCCCTGGATTTAAAACCGCTGCGGGTTCGGGAGCTCGGCCGCGACCTGAGGGCGGAAGCCGCCGCCATGCGCAGTCTGCTCGGTGCGGATACGGTGGGCAATCCCCAAGGGAGCGGAGTCGTCGTCAATTACAGCGGGAGCAAGGGCACGGCAAATTTCCATAATATAGGAAATTTTGGAATCTACTTTAAGGCGGGAAAGGCGCCAGACCAGGGCGATCTCCTGAAAACAGCCCAGGCCGTCATGGCGGAGCTCGGTCTCCAAATAGACCCGAGCTACGACCGGGGGACGAATGAGACCGGCGACCGGGTGGAATTCCGCCGTGCTCTGGACGGGCTGCCGGTGTATAATTATACCGTGAAGTTCACCCTCACCGGTGAAAAACTGGCTGTCAATTACGACGCAAGCAGCCTCGATACGGTGACGCCTGTGAGCGCCGCGCCGCAGCTCGATATCTGTACACTGCTTCTGCGCTTTCTGGACAACATCCGGAAACCCGGACAGGGCGGCCTTGTCTGTACCGAGATTTGCAGCGTCACGCAGGGCTATGTCATAAGCACGAATCTTGCGGGGCAAAGCGTGTTCAGTCCCACCCTCTGTGTGGAGACGGACACAGGGACGAAATACCTGGACTGTGTAACGGGGAACTTTTTGGGCCTCGGATGACGATAAAAAGGTTGTAGAAAAACGCAAGAACGGGGCGTCCTCGACGCCCCGTTTTGCTGCGACTCCGTTATTTTATCCCAGCAAGATCGTGTATAATTTTTGCAGATCGGCGATGGCGCCTTCGGCACCGCAGGCCGCCTTGAGCCGGAGGGCGTGAATCAGAATCAAAATGTCCTCGTCGCAGAGCTCCACACTGAGCTCAGGCGCGTCGTCTCCCTCTTCATTCTCATCCTCAAAGGCAAAAACTTCGATTTCGATTTCGGGGATGCACGCGTCTTCCGGGGCGGGTTCCTCGGCTGGCTTCGCCTCTTCGGTTTCCGCCTCCTTCACGCGGCGGGCTCTGGGCGCGCGGCGGCGCTTTGGCTCCGGCTCCTGCACGAGGGCCCCGTAGCCGTGGGCCGTGAGGAAGCTGTTCAGGGCATCCTCGCTGAAGGCGCCCGGCTCGTCAGACTCGGCGCTGAGGTAGAAGGGACTGACATCCAGCACCTGCGCCAGCGCCAAAGCCAGCTTGGCGGAAATATGGCCGGTGTTGTAAACACGGTAGACGGTCGAAACCGCGCTGCCCGTGAGTTCGGTCACTTCTCTCTTCTGGGCGTTTTTTGCGGACTTCCAGACCGCCTCAACGCGCTGAGCGGTCTTCTCGCTGTCTGCGCTGATATTGGTCTGCTTGAGCTGGTTGATGAGCGTGTTATTTAGCATTAGAATTCTCCTTTTGTGTTGTTTGTGCCGATAAAATGAATATGATTTTTCTATGACTTCCAATTCATGATAGCACAATGTGGTGACTTTGTCTACAGAAAAAGATGAATTTTATCGCGGAAACAACATAAAAGAATCAATAAAAGTGCAAAATGAGCGGCAGAATATAAATTATATAATCAAAATTGCTATCACTCCGCCAAACTCTGGGCGAAGGACACGTAGCGGTCGGCGTTTGCGTTACAGCTGACGCTGTCCGTACCGCGCGCCAGAATGTAAACTTTGATCTTCGGCTCCGTCCCGGAGGGGCGCACGATGAAAGACGCGCCGTCGCCCATCTCAAAGTAGAGCACATCCATGCCGGAAATCTCGGTCTGCTCCACGGCGGCGCCGTTTGCTGTGATCTGCCCAGTTAAGTAGTCCCGCAGGCGCAGGACGGGCTCGCCGCTAATTTCGGCGGGCGGATTCTCCCGCAGATCCTTCATGAGCGCCTGCATCTTTGCCAAACCGTCCATGCCCGGCATAATGAGATTCAGCGTGTGTTCCGCGAAATAGCCGTAAGTCTCAAACAAACTGTTCAGGGCGTCCAGCAGGGTCATACCCCGTTCGAAGTAATGGGCGGCCATCTCGGCCACCATCATGGAGGCGGTGACGGCGTCCTTGTCCCGGACATAGGAACCCATCATGTAGCCGTAGCTCTCCTCATAGGCCATGAGGTAGTTGTATGTGCCCCCGCGTTCGTATTCGCCCACCTTCTCCGCCATGAACTTGAAGCCGGTGAAGGTCTGATCCATATGCACGCCGCCGGCCTCGGCCACGACCCGGGCCATCTCCGTGGTGACAATCGTTTTGATGGCGGCGGGGTTTTTCGGCATGGTTCCGCGGCGTTTGCGCGCGCCGATGATATAGTGCAGCAGCAGGACACCCAGCTGGTTGCCGCTGATGCTGTGGTACTCCCCGTCCGCGCCCCGCACCATGGTGCCGATGCGATCGGAATCCGGATCCGTACCGATGATGAGGTCACTGTCCTCCTGTTTCGCCAGCGCAATGGCCAAAGCGAACCCCGCCGGTTCCTCGGGGTTGGGGCTCTTCACCGTGGGGAAGTCCCCGTCCGGGATCATCTGCTCCGGCACGGGGAACAGATGTTTGACGCCCAGGCGCCTCAGCGCCTCCGGCACCAGGACGCGCCCCGCGCCGTGGAAGGGGGTGTAGACGATTTTTAGCGTGTCCGCCATGCGGGTCACGGCGTCCCGGTCGATGGCCTGGCCCAAAACGTTTTCCAAAAAGGCCTCGTCCGTCTCGGCGCCGATAAAACTGACGTCTCCGTCTCTCAGGGCGGCGTCAAAGTCCTTTTTCACGATGCCGGTAAAGACGTCGATCTGTTCCATCTGCGCGGCGACGGTGGCGGCGTGCTCGGGCGGGAGCTGAGCCCCGTCCGACCAGTAGACTTTGTAGCCGTTATACTCCTTGGGGTTGTGGCTGGAGGTGACATTCACGCCCGCCGTGGCGCCGTAGTGCCGGATGGCGAAGCTCAGCTCAGGCGTGGGGCGCATGGCGTCAAAAATTTTTGCCCGGACGCCGTTGCCGGCCATGACGCCGGCGACCAGGCGGGCAAACTCCTCGCTGTGGTGGCGGCAGTCATAGCAGATGACGACCCCCGCCGCGCAGGCGGCCTCGCCCTCGGCCTTGATGAGTTCGGCGAGCGCCTGAGTCGCGTGGCAAACCACAAAGCGGTTCATGCGCCGCAGACCCACAGCCATGACCCCACGCAATCCCGCCGTGCCAAATTCCAGCGGCGCGAAAAAGCGGCTCTCGATCTCCGCATCGTCCCCGGCGATGGATAAGAGCTCCGCGCGTTCGTCCTCATTCAGCGCGGGACTGTTCAGCCAGCTGGCATAGGTCTCCTTATAGTTGCTCATTGTCTTGTGCGTCTCCTTCCGAATCTCCTTCCAATAATGCCCGGGCATCCGCCAGCAGGCTTTTTGGCACATAGATGTCCGCGCCCATGGCGGACATGCCGAGCACCACTTTGGCGCTGCTGCCGTACTGCCGCACGCAAGGGATGCCGAAGCTGTCCAGCATGCTGACGGTCAGCTCGTCGTCCATATCCACGCAGGAGCAGTGCGTCAGGAAGGCGGGGGCCTCCGGCTCCCCGTCCCCGCCCCTGGGCCAAGTTTCCAAAAGTTCACCGTACTCAAATTTGCCCCAGCTCAGATCGTTGTCGGACAAATGAATCACCCCTCATTTCGCATTTTGTAGGGGCCGATGCCCACATCGGCCCGCTTGCGGTGCGGCGGTGCGATGTGGGCATCGCGCCCTACTATTTGTGATATTTTCCGCCGCCGTTGATCATCGCGGCCCTATAGAGCTGTTCCAGCAGCATCACCCGCGCCAGATGGTGCGGAAAGGTCATCCGCGACATGGACAGCTTCAGATCCGCCGCCCGCTTGACGCCCTCGTCCAATCCATCCGACCCGCCGATGACGAAACAAAACTTTGACACGCCGCGCGCAGCCAGATTGCCAATTTTCGCCGCCAGCGCCTCGCTGGACAACATGTCCCCCTCGACGCACAGCGCCAGGATGTAACTGTCCTTCGGCAGCGTCACAGGGCTGCGTTCCGGCAGCTCTGTGATCTCCAATCGGTAAGAGGGCCCCAGACGTTTGACGTATTCCGCGGCCGCTGCGATGTAGTGCGGCTCTTTCAGTTTTCCGATACAGATTATTTTGACGCTGAGCATATCGTGTGAAACCCGTCCCTCGGCGCTATGTATACTTTACAACTTCGCACCGCCTCGTCCTCCGAGGCCGCGAGCCGCTCGGTGACCGCCCGCAGAGCCAGCTCCGGCGTGTTGTTGTGCTCCGAAAGGTGGGCCAAGACCAGCTCTGCCGCACCGCTTTTCGCCAATTCCTCCGCCAAAACCGCGCCGAGCCGATTGGACAGGTGCCCCACATCCGAGGCGATGCGCTTTTTTAGATAGGCTGGGTATGGGCCATAGCGGAGCATGTCCGTGTCGTGGTTGCACTCGATGACGGCGGCCCGGACGCCCCGCAGGGCCTCCAGCACTTCGTCCGTCACGTGGCCCAGGTCTGTACAATAACCCAGGCTGTCCGTTCCGCAGGCGAGGCGGTAACCCACGCTGCCCGCCGCGTCATGGGGCGTCCGGAAGGCCAAAGCCTCCACCCCGCAAATAGAAAAGCGCTCTCCGGGGAATACTTCGAAAAGCAGTTCCTGCGGAATTGCGCAGGTTTTGTGTAAATATGCGCAGACCGCCCCCGGCGCGTAAACGGGGACACGCGTTTGCCGGACAAAGACCGGCAGACCGCTGATGTGGTCGCTGTGCTCGTGGGTGATCAAAATACCGCGCAGGGACGCTGGGCTGAGTCTCAAAGTATTTAATGCGACGGAGATCCGTTTACAGGTGAGCCCGGCATCAATGAGCAGAGCGCCTGTCTCCGTCTCCAGCAGGGCGCAATTCCCCGAGGAGCCGGAGGCGATGGTGGTCAGTCGCATTGAGGCCTACCCCGCCGCCGGGATGCTGTCATCGCCCTGAGCGGGTTCGTCCGGTTCGGCGACGCAGACGATGTCCGCGCCGGCACTGCGCAGTTTTTGGACAAAATCCTCGTAGCCCCGTTCAATGTAGTGGATATCCTCAATCTCCGTGGTGCCCTGCGCACACAGCCCCGCGATGACCACAGCGGCCCCGGCCCGCAAATCGCAGGCTGCCACGACCGCACCGGTCAGGTTTTTCACGCCCTCGACGACGGCGACCTTGCCGTCCACCTGGATCTGCGCACCCATCTTGCGCAGTTCGTTTACGAATTTATAGCGGTCGTCCCAAACGCCCTCTGTGACGACGGAGGTTCCCTCCGCCAGGCACAGGGTCGCGGTGATCTGGGGCTGCATGTCCGTGGGAAATCCGGGGTAGGGCAGGGTTTTGACATTGGTGCGCAAGAGGGGGTTTTCCCGGCGGACGACGAGGAAATCCTCCCCGTCCTCGATCTCCACGCCCATCTCCCGGAGTTTCGCGCTGATGCACTCCAGGTGCTTGGGAATGACGTTTTTGATGGTCAGTTCGCCCCCGGCGGCGGAGACGGCGGCCATGTAGGTGCCCGCCTCGATCTGGTCGGGGATGATGGAGTAGCTGCCGCCGTGGAGCCGGCTGACGCCGTTGACTTTGATGGTGTCTGTGCCCGCGCCGCGCACATCCGCGCCCATGGAGTTCAAAAAGTTGGCCAAATCGACGATGTGGGGTTCTCTGGCGGCGTTCTCTATTACCGTGCGCCCGGCGGCCAGGGAGGCGGCGATCATGATGTTCATCGTGGCGCCGACGGAGACCTTGTCGAGATAGATATACGCGCCGCGGAGCCGGCCAGAGGGGGTGGTGCCGTAGACAAACCCGCCGCTGACCTCCATCTGGGCGCCCATGGCGCACATGCCCTTGATATGCTGGTCGATGGGCCGCACGCCGAAGTTGCAGCCGCCGGGCATGGTGGTCTTGGCTTGGCCGAAGCGGCCCAGCATCGCGCCGATGAGGTAATAGGAGGCGCGGATCTTGCGCGTCAGGTCAAAGGGCGCGTCCGCGGGGTGGACATTGCGGCAGTCGATCTCTACGGTGGTACGGCTTAAGGGGCGGACTTTCGCGCCCATGTGGGTCAGGATGGAGAGCAACATTTGGGTATCGCTGATGGAGGGGACATTTTCGATGCGGCAGATACCGTCCACCATGAGCGCGGCTGGGATGATGGCCACGGCGGCGTTTTTCGCGCCGCTGATTTCAATTTCGCCCTGGAGTTTATGGCCGCCTTTTATAATATATTTTTCCAAAGAAGCACACCTCTGTCGTTTTTCTGACTGGAGATATCGTAACCAAAAACGCGGAGAAAAGAACCATATTGTATTCTATTTTTATGATGTAATTTCTGCGCCGGTTACCAAGTAGGGCGCGCCGCCCTCGGCGCGCCGTTTCCCTGCCCTCAGCCCCCCTTTTGAAAGAGGGAGGCGCATAGCGCAGGGGGTTTGTATTCACGGGCATATTATAACATCGAAAGAAGAAAAATGCAATCAAAAGGATTGACGGCACAGGGATTAAACCCATTTTGCGTATACGCGGGCTCTGTTGATCAGTTTGTTGTAGAGATAGACATCCGGCGCGTCAAAATATTCCTCCGTAAACTTCTCTGTTTTAAACCACGCCACACCCGTGTTCTCACCGGGTTTGGCTCTGGTCGCCTGAACCTCGTCACAAATCAGAATATAGGCGACCGACAGATGCAAATGCGCGCTGACATATTTGCCGTTTTTTTCGTGCCCGAACACCGGCAAAATGTCAATGGACGCGGCGCTCTCAGACAGCGGGCGGAGCAGTTCGACTCCCGTTTCCTCTTTGGCCTCCCGGACGGCCACGCGCAGCAGATCCGGGTCGCCGTCGGCGTGCCCCCCAGTCCAGGCCCAGACGCCTCTGATGTTGTGATGAACCAGCAAAACTTTGGTGAGTTCCGGGTTCATGAGAAAGCCCGAGCTCGTGATATGCGCGATCTCATTTTCACGTAATAAAACAGTATCCCGGAATCGCGCAATAAATTCCAGGATAACTTTTTTGTCGTTGATTTCCTGTCTGTTGGAGGGTAGAAAATTCAAAATTTCTGCTTCAAACTCCAAAGTGAAATACACCTCTATTACAGTTACAGCAGCAGCGTGTCGTCCGCCTCGTCGGAACCACTTGCTTGACCAAATCGCGCGAGTAAATCCTCCACCGTGAGCTTTTGCTTCTCCTCCCCGGCGATGTCCAGGACGATTTTGCCCTCATACATCATGATGAGCCGGTCGCCGTGGGCGATGGCGTCGCGCATGTTGTGGGTGATCATCAGGGTCGTGAGCTTCTCCTGCCGGACGATCCGCTCTGTGGCCTCCAAGACCTTCACCGCCGTCTTGGGGTCGAGGGCGGCGGTGTGCTCGTCCAAAAGCAGGAGCTGCGGCTTTTTCAGAGTCGCCATCAGGAGGGTCAGAGCCTGGCGCTGCCCGCCGGAGAGCAGACCCACCTTGGCGGTCAGGCGATCCTCCAGCCCCAAGTCCAAGGTCTGGAGCAGTTCCCGGTATTTTGCCCGCTCCGCGCGGGTGATCATGGAGCGCAAACCCCTGCGCTTGCCCCGCCTGTTGGCCAGGGCCAGGTTTTCCTCGAGCTGCATACTGGCCGCGGTGCCCATCATGGGATCCTGAAACACCCGTCCGATGTACGCCGCGCGCTTGTGCTCGGGCAGATTTGTGACATCCTTGCCGCCAATTTTGACGCGGCCACGCTCTACGGGATAGACGCCGGCCACGGCGTTTAAGAGCGTGGACTTGCCCGCGCCGTTGCCGCCGATGACGGTGACAAAACCGCCGGGCTCGATGGTCAGGGAGACGTCCCGCAGGGCCCAGTTCTCGCTGGCGGTGCCGAGATAAAATACTTTAGAGAGATTCATAAGCTCAAGCATTGCCGATGCCCCCCTTTAGGCGCTTGGCAAAATATTTGCCCTTCCAATAGGGCACCGCCATAAAGAGCGCGATAATAACGGCGGTGGCGAGGTTCGTGTCGTCCGCCCGCAGCAGCCTCAGCACGATGACGGTCTGGAGCACAACGTAGTAGATGATCGCGCCGGATACGACGACGATCAACTTTGGCACAAAACGCACGGTGATACGGCCAAAGATGCCCTCCCCGACGACAATGGCGGCGAGGCCGATGATGATCGCGCTTTTGCCCATATTCACGTCCACGAAACCCTGGTACTGGCAGAAAAGCGCGGAGGAGAGGGCCACGAGCCCGTTGGAGAGCATGAGTCCCAGGACTTTTGAGAAGCTGGTGTTGACCCCGGCGGCGCGGGCCATGCTGGGGTTCGCGCCCGTGGCGCGCAGAGCTGCGCCCTGTTCCGTGCCGAAAAACCAGCGCAGCAGCGCGATGATGGCGATTGTAAAGATCCCCACCACAAAGATGGGGTTTTGAAATTCCAGAACCGCCACGTTCCGGGAGGAGATCAGCAGATTGTAGTTGGAGGCGTTGATGGACAGGTTGGCCTTGCCCGAGTCCCCGCCCCAGCCCAGGATGCGCAGGTTGACGGAGTACAGCGCCAGCCAGGTCAGAATTCCGGACAGGATAGCGGGGATGCCGCAGAAGGTGTGCAGCACACCGGTGACAAACCCCGCCGCCAAGCCCGCCAGAAAGGCGCAGAGCAGCGCTATGGGGATGCCTACGCCGTGCATGGTCAAAATGACAAACACGGCCCCGCCGGTGCACATCGTACCGCCCACGGTCAGATCCGCGATGTCCAGAATCCTGAAGGTGATGTAGACCCCGAGGGCCATAATACCCCAGATGAGCCCCTGGGAGACGGCGCCGGGCATGGCGCCGAGGAGTGTCGAAAAAATCATCGCGCGTTCCCCCTGATCGTGATGGACATTGGTTTTGTCAGTATAGCAAAAAACGGCGAAAAATGCAAATCAAAATGATTCGACGATTTTTACATAGCGCCGCAGGGGGTATTCCCCGTCGTGGGGCGCGCCGGGCGGTGTTTTAGACATACCCGCGCCGTCTGTGACCCGGACGACGCCGGTTTTGAACAGGAGATTTATAAGCCCCTCCCGCTCGTCCGGGGCGGTCAGGGTCATGCCGTAGGCCGTGCGGGTGACGCCCATGGTGTTGCGTGTGGCGCTTCAAATAGAGCGTGGGCAGGGGCGGAATCTTGTGCAGATCGCCAACGCTTTGCAGAGACTCTATTGAAAAGCCCTCGGCGGCCAAGATCG
>WQUU01000173.1 GCA_009781925.1 Bacillota bacterium
AGGCGCAAATCGCCCACGTCTAGCCCCATGAGATTCATGGCGGTCTTGAGCGGGATGGGGTTGACCTCCAGAAACAGCGCGGCGAAAAGCGCGGCGTATTTGCAGTACAGCGCCGTCGCGGCCTTGTAGTCGCCGGCGAAACAGAGCCGGCAAATCTCCTCCATCACATTCGGCACAATATTGCCTGCCGTGCTGATGACGCCGATCGCGCCCAACGCCATCATAGGCACAGTCTGGTCATCGTTTCCGCTCCAGAAGAAAAGGTCATCCCCGCACAGCGCCCGAGACGTTCCGATCAGGGAGAAGTCGCCGGAGGCCTCTTTTACGCCGTTGATGTTCGGATGCGCGGCCAGGGCTTTATAAGTCTCCGCCGTGCAGCCGATGCTGGTACGGCTGGGGACATTATAGACGATCATGGGGATATCCACCCGGTCGGCCACGTAGGAGAAGTGGGCTACCAGGCCCTTTTGCGTGGTCTTGTTATAGTAAGGCGTCACCATCAGCACCCCATCCGCGCCGGAGGCCCTGGCGCTGGTCGCCAGGCGGTGCGAAGTCATCGTGTCGTTGCTGCCGACACCCGCGATGACCTTCATGCGGCCGTTCACGTGTTTGACGGTGAAGTCCACCAGTTTTTCATGTTCATCGACAGGCTGCGTGGCATTTTCACCCGTGGTTCCGCACACGACAATGGCGGAAGTCCCGCCCGCCGCCTGAAGATCCAGGAGCTCGCCCATCTTGGCGTAGTCGATCGCATAGCCCCGGTAGGGGGTGACAATGGCGGTACAGGAGCCGGTAAAGATCGGGGTTTTCATAGATGGATGCCTCCCTCATTATTTGCATTGTGTAGGGCGCGGCGCCCTCGGCGCGCCGTATATGCAACACGACAAAACGGCGCGCCGGAACGGATTAGGTGCAACGGCGCGCCGGGGGCGTCGCGCCCTACAATTGTTAACTGTTAATTGATATACCCCTCCGCGCAGAGCAGTTCCGCGAGCAGCACGCCGCCGCCGGCGGCTCCGCGCAGGGTATTGTGGCTCAGGCAGACGAACTTGTAGTCATACTGCGTGTCCGGGCGCAGGCGGCCGATGGAGACGGCCATGCCGCGCTCCAAGTCGCGGTCGAGCTTCGTCTGGGGACGGTTGTCCTCTGTGAAGTAGCGCAAAAACTGTTTCGGCGCGGTGGGGAGATTTAGTTCCTGCGGGCGGCCCGAAAACGCCTGCCAGCGCTCCAGAATTTGCGCAACACTGGGTTTCTTCTCAAACGCGGCGAAGACGGCGGCCATGTGGCCGTCACTGACCGGCACCCGGATGCACTGGGTCGTGATGGCTACGCCGTCCGCGCTGACGATAGCCCCGTTATCCACACGGCCCCAGATTTTGAGCGGTTCCTTTTCGGACTTCTCCTCTTCGCCGCCGATGTAGGGGATAACGTTGTCGAGCATCTCCGGCCAGGCGGCGAAAGTCTTGCCCGCGCCCGAGATCGCCTGGTAAGTGCAGGCGAGCACCGTTTTCAGGCCGAACTCTTCCCGGAGAGGATGCAGCGCCGGGACGTAGCTTTGGATGGAGCAGTTGGATTTCACCGCGATGAAGCCCCGATTGGTACCCAGCCGGTTTCGCTGCGCCGCGATGACCGCGATATGCTCCGGATTGAGCTCCGGGATGACCATGGGCACGTCCGGCGTCCAGCGATGGGCGCTGTTGTTGGAGATGACCGGACACTCGAGTTTGGCGTAGCGCTCCTCGAGCTCCCTGATCTCCTCTTTTTTCATATCCACGGCGGAAAAGACAAAATCCGCCTCGGCCGCGATTTGCTCCGCGTCCGCCACGGCGTCTTTGACGACGAGAGCCTTGGCCTCCTCCGGCATGGGGGTCTCCATAGCCCAGCGCGGCCCCGCCGTCTCCTCATAGCGCATCCCCGCGCTGCGTCCGCTGGCCGCGACGGCTGTGAGCTTAAACCAGGGATGTCCCTCCAAAAGGGACACAAAGCGCTGACCCACCATTCCCGTGGCGCCGATGACGCCGACTTTGTACTGCTTCAATGGCTGTACCTCTTTCCTGAATGGACTTGTTCGGTCTCGTGATAGACTTGTTGATCCCGTGTTACCCTGAGCGCGCCTCCATAGGAGGCGCCGCGAAGGGTCTTAAAACAAAGATTCTTTCCTGCCCTCAGAATGACAAACGATGATTCGCGGAGCGGCGGGGGCGCCGCGCCCCACAAAAATGAGTTATGTAAATTAATTTGGGCGAATTATGTAAAACGACTTGAAAAATTCGTCGAGCTCAGGTATAATAGGGGGAAATGATACAAAGGTGATACCTAAAAGCAGTATATCATAACAAGCGGCTTGAATCAACAATACGCGAGGTACATAACAGATGAAATTTTTGTGGGGTAAGCGAGCCTTTTCCATTATTTTGTCAATGCTGCTGGCCTTTGCCGCAGTGTCTCCGGCCTTTGCCGACGTCTGGGTCAACGGGGACGGCACCATTCCGGATCTCGGCTCTGCCTACGCCGTCGGCGGGGACGGCAGCGTGAGCCAGGTGGCGGGCGCTTTTGCCGTCACCGGCAGCGGCATGCTCGAGCAGGTCGGTTCGGGCGGAGGCGGCGACCCGGGCGCCGGAGTTCCGGCGGAGGCACCCATGCTGGGCACTGTGAATGTCGCGTCCGCCACCATAAAAGTGGGGCTCAGGTACTACTACAGCGACGCGCGGGACAGCTCCGCAGCTTATGCGCCCCTCCAAAATGTCACGGGCAGCGGCTACCAGCTGGGCTATTACGACAACAACCGCAACTTTGTCGCAGTGGGGAGCACGGCGGAGACGGCGATCACCGTGGCAAAGGATACCAACGTCGCCCTGCCTTCCGGCATGCTGGGCTGTTTTCACGTCCTGCTCCCTGCGACCTATTCCAGCTTCGACGACGCCAACAGCGCCGCCTCCCAGTATCCGGATGGGTTTCCGGCCTATTATAACGGGGTTTACCGCGTTCTGGTCGGCACCTATACGTCTTCGAGTGACGCGCAGGCCGCCGTGAGTTCCCGGGGGCTTTCCGGCGGCGTGGACTTTACCGCCTCCCAATACTGTGTTGTGGTGACAAAAACAGGCGCCACAAAGATTCTATTCGAATTTGACTGCGGGAATACATACACCCTCGGCGTGTTGCCGATTTCAAACGACGGCAAAGCCGTGACCCAGTTCGGCAGCACCACGTACTACGGCGGATTCGAGTTCTGGCGGATTAACGGCCAAAACCTCACGGTGATCAATGTCCTGAACATCGAGGACTACGTCATGGGCGTCATCGCCAGTGAAATGAGCTACAGCTGGCCGCTGGAGGCCTTGAAAGCCCAAGCTGTCTGCGCGCGCACCTATGCGGCTCAGATGATAAAAAATTCCGCATACTATACCATCGGCGGCTATGACTTGACCGCCGACACCTACTGCCAGGCCTATTCCGGCGCCAGCCGCCTCGGCGACGCCATTGTGCAGGCGGTCAACGGCACGGCCGGCGTCTACGCGACCTATAACGGGCAGCTCATTGAGGCGCTGTACTCCTCTGCCGACGGTGGGGGAACGGAGAGCAACATCAATGTCAACGGTACGGATATCCCCTATCTGCAGGGCGTGATCGACCCCTATGAGGCGGCGGTGGACAATATCAATAGCCACAGCCACTGGTCTGTGCGCTATACGGCCTCCAGTTTGGGTTCCAAGCTCGGGATCAGCGCCGTCGTGAATATTGTACCCACTTACTCCCCAACGGGAAATGTCATTCAGCTTGTAGTCAATGACAATTTGGGCAGGCAGCGCACCTATCAAAAGACAGCCTGCCGCACCTTCCTGGGCCTGGACAGCATCCACTATACCGTATCCCAGCAGAGCGACGGCAGCTGGATCTTTTCCGGCGGCGGCTGGGGCCACAGCGTGGGCATGAGCCAATACGGCGCCTACGCCATGGCGAGCGTGTATAATTTCAACTATAAGCAGATCATCGGATTCTATTATACGGGCGTGTGCCTGTCCACGGGAGTGTATGCGGGGTAAGGGGGCATCGACGAGAACCCCGCGCGGTGGACGGAGAACAAATATTACATACAAATAGAGGGTACGGCAGTTTAGCGATCATTGAGGCTTTTCTATGAAAACATCCGATTTCACTTTCACTCTCCCCAAAGAGCTCATCGCGCAGACCCCTCTGGAGCGGCGGGACGCCTCGCGCCTCCTGTGCCTGGACAGGTACAGCGGCGCGGTGGCGCACCGCCATTTTTATGAGCTGCCGGAGCTGCTGCGCCCCGGGGACTGTTTGGTCATGAACGACTCCCGCGTTTTCCCCGCCAGGCTCATCGGCACACGCGGTACAGGCGGCGGGACGGCGGAGGTTCTGCTGCTCCGGGATCTGGGCGCCGGCCGC
>WQUU01000174.1 GCA_009781925.1 Bacillota bacterium
GCGCGCGCGCGCGTAGTTTTTAGACTGTCCTGCACTACGCTCCTGCACTGCACCTGTATTCGCGCATAAAAAAAGGAGGATTGTTATGGATAATGTCGAAGTGGTTAACGTCATTAAAAGACCGGGAGGCAACGGAGACGCTGAAATCCGGAAATTGTCGCTTGAAACAGGTTTCGGCACATTCTATACCGTCCAAAACAGGGGCAGCGGGTTTTATTTCATGACATTACCCGAAGCCTATGCTTTTTGTGTGGGTAGGCGTTGGATTAGTGCGTGTCAAGACCCGTTCCATTTTTCCAGCGAGCGCTTTTCAGAGGCTTGGGCATCAGAGGGAAAGAAGTGACAGAGCGCATCCTTGAGCAAAAGCTCGTCAGCGCGGTAAAGGCGGCGGGAGGCATCTGTATTAAGCTGTCATGCCCAGGATACGCCGGAATGCCCGACCGCCTTTGCCTTTTCCCCGGTGGCCGCTTATGCTTCATTGAGGTTAAGAGGCCCGGAATGAAACCCCGGCCATTACAGCTAGTCAGGCACGGAATGCTCCGTCGTCTAGGTTTTAGCGTTTTTGTGTTGGATTCTGTTGAGCAAATACCTGGTATACTGGAGGTGATGCCTTATTAAGTTCATTCCGCACGATTACCAGCTGTATGCTATTGATTTTGTCTGCCGGAACCCCGTGTCCTGTCTCCTATTGGAAATGGGCTTAGGTCGGAAAAACGGCGATTACGCTGACCGCAATTGAGCGGCTTATGTATGATTATTTCGAGGTGCGGAAAGTTCTCTGTGTCGGCCCTCTGAGAGTAGTTCGTGATGTTTGGCCCGAGGAAATCCGCAAGTGGGATCACCTGCGCGGGCTTCGTGTCTCTGTGGCTATCGGCACGGAAGCGGAGCGCCTTGCCGCTTTGCGAAAGCCCGCTGACGTTTACTGCATCAACAGGGAAAACGTGCAGTGGCTCGTATATGAGAGCGGAGTGCCGTTTGATTATGACATGCTGGTGCTCGACGAGCTGTCCAGCTTCAAAGACCACAGGACTAAACGCTTCAAGGCCCTTATGAGCGTCAGGCCCAAAGTTAAACGCATCGTCGGCTTAACCGGCACCCCGGCGGCCAACGGCCTGATGAACCTCTGGGCGGAGTACAGGCTGCTGGACATGGGCGCACGTCTGGGGCGCTTCATTGGGCGGTACAGGGAGGCTTACTTCGAGCCAGATCGCCGGAACGCGCAGGTGATTTTCTCGTACAAGCCTTTACCTTATGCCGAGGAGGAAATCTACAGGAAAATATCTGATATTACGGTGTCGATGAAGTCCACGGATTATCTCCAGATGCCGGAGTTGCTGACGGTAGATCACCAGGTCAGCCTTTCGGCTGAGGAACGTGTCCAGTATGACACCATGAAGCGCGAGCTGGTGCTCACCCTGCCCGAAGGCGAGATCACCGCCGCCAACGCCGCCGTCCTGAGCGGGAAGCTCTGCCAGATGGCAAATGGGGCGATTTATGACGCGGTCGGCGTCACTTATCTACATGACCGCAAACTGGATATGCTGGAGGACTTGGTCGAGGCAGCGCTTGGGAAGCCGGTGCTGGTGGCGTACTGGTTCAAGCACGATCTTGACAGGATCACGGAGCGCCTCCGGAAGCTGCACATGCCGTTCACCCGGCTGGACGATGCCGTCAGCATACGGCGGTGGAACAACGGCGACTTCCCCATCGCTGTCATCCATCCCGGCAGCGCTGGTCATGGGTTGAATCTCCAGGCGGGCGGCTCGTCGCTGATATGGTTCTGCGTCCCTTGGAGCCTGGAGCTGTACCAGCAGACCAATGCGCGGCTTTGGCGGCAGGGGCAGAAGGCCAGGACTGTGGTGGTGCATCACATAGTAGCGACGGGTACCATTGATGAGCAGATCATCCAGGCCCTGGGTAAGAAGGATGCGACGCAGAGCGCTTTAATTGACGCGGTCAAGGCGCAGATTACAATTACACGTTAAGCGTATACTCCAGACAGGGGTGTACGCTTATGACGGCTAAGGAGTTTTTAAGTCAGGCGTGGGATCTGAACAGGGAGATAAAGGCAAAGGAGTCGCAGATACGAATTCTGCGTGAACAGGCAACGCGTGTTCACGCGGTTATCTTGGGCGATAAAGTTCAGACAAGTCCGCAGCCTGACCGGGTCGGCGATATTGTGGCACGAATCACCGATCTGGCCGAGGATTATGCCATGGACGTGGAGCGGCTGCGTGATGTCAAGGCCGAGATTCATTCGGCGATTAACAAGGTTAGCCGCGCAAAGTACCGCGCCGTCCTAACCGAGCGGTATATAAACTTTAAGAGGTGGGAGGATATTGCCGCTGAGAATAAGTATTCCTGGAAAACCGTACACAGGATTCATGCCGCAGCGTTAAAAGAAATTGTCGAAAGGTTGACATAGAATGACACACTCTTTTGTGATATTATTATAGCGTAGAACCGTCCGCGAGGGCGGTTTTTCTTTTCAGGGAGGTTCGTATGCCGTACAGAGCCAAGAAGCCGTGCGCCTACCCTGGCTGCCCGAAGCTGACGGATAAGCGTTATTGCACTGAGCATGAAATGTTGGAGTCACAGCGGTATGAGAAGTACCACCGCGATCCAGACCACGGGAAGAACTATGACGCGGCGTGGGAAAAGATTCGTGCACGGTTTTTAGAGCGGAACCCGCTGTGCGAAATGTGCCGGGAAGGTGGGAAGTTAATCCCGGCAGTGCTGGTGCACCATAAGAAAAGCCTGCGAGACGGCGGTACTAACGACTATGGAAATTTGGTAGCTTTATGCCAGGGATGTCATTCTCGGCTCCACTCGAAAAAAGGAGATCGCTGGGGAAAAGAAATAAAGTGAAAAAGAAAAATACCGCGCTGGGGAGGGGCGGGCTGGAAACTTTTTGGATAAAGTCTCAACACCGGCGCTGGCCCGCCGCGCGAGTTTTCGCATAATTTGAACTAAATTTTTGGAGGCTGATATTGTATGCCGCAAGGCAGTACCAGACCTACCGCTGGACGCCCGAGAAAACCCGCGTCACAGAAGATTCTTGACGGCAATCCGGGCAAACGCCCGGTGGCGGTGTTGGATTTTTACAAAGACAAAAAAGTGCCTAAAAAGTTCAGGAAAAACGTGCCGGAATACTTGGATCAGGCGTCCAAAGAGAGCGACAATGCGCTGCCAAAGGTTACAGAAATATACCGGGATATTCGGGATTTTGTCGCGGCGGCTGGATGCCTGGACTATGTTTCCGACATGCAAATGCAGGACTACGCCTACCTGCGGCGTTCGTATCTGGAGTGCGAGCACTTCAATAAGGTGCATGGTAGGATCGCAAACGGGAAGCGCTCACCTTATGTGCAAATGGCGCTGGACTACCAGAAAGCGTCGCTGTATATCTTCAACCAGATCTGGAGTGCAATCGTCCAGAGTTCCACAGAGGTATCCGCAGTTGATCGGAATTCGTTTCTTAAAAAAATGGAGACGAGGGGGTTCTAGCGTTTGGGTAAAATATCTGCTGGCCGGATGGAGCTTGTTGGCATTGATAAGCTCGTGCCCTGCGCCAGAAATTCCCGGACTCACAGCAAGGAGCAGATATTACAGCTCCGCTCCAGTCTGCGGGAGTACGGATTCGTAAACCCAATCCTGATTACCGCCGATAATTCAGTTATCTCCGGCCACGGTCGGCTGCTGGCGGCGATAGAGGAAGGTTACGCCGAAGTACCGTGTGTTTATGTTGAACACCTGACAGAGGCGCAGAAGCGCGCTTATATCCTCGCGGATAACCGGCTGGCGCAGAATGCCGGATGGGATGAGCAGCTCTTGGCTCTTGAACTGGGCGAGCTGAAAGACATGGATTTCGACCTCACTTTGACCGGCTTCGATCCGAAGGAGATCGAGGCCCTTTTCGCCGCTGCCAGTCCCGAGATCAAAGAAGACGACTTTGACGTGGATGCGGCGTCCAAAGAGCCTGTGCTCGCCCAGCGCGGAGATGTGTGTAAGCTCGGGAAGCACACGCTGTTGTGCGGCGACAGCACCATTCCGGAAGATGTACACAAGCTGATGGGCGGCGCTAAGGCAAAGTGTGTATTTATAGATCCTCCTTGGAACGTCGATTATGGCTCTGACCAGAAGCATCCAAGCTGGAAGCCGCGAACGATCATGAACGATAAGATGAGCACCGACAAGTTCGGCGCTTTTTTGTTGTCTGCGTTTAAGTGTGTGGCTGAGGTTTCGGAGTCGGGCTGTATGATGTACTGCGTGATGTCTGCCCAGGAATGGGGGAATGTGATGATCGCGCTGTACGAAGCCGGGTATCACTGGTCGAGCACCATTATCTGGGCGAAGGACAGCCTCGTGCTGTCCCGGAAAGACTACCACACCCAGTATGAGCCAATCT
>WQUU01000175.1 GCA_009781925.1 Bacillota bacterium
TGTTGTTAAAGGAGCGCAGTTCTCCCAAGACATAGAGGGTTTTTCCCGTTTCGACCTCCAGCGTTTGGAGCTGCTGCTCTCTGGCGATGACGCGCAGGCTGTCCAGGGCTCCGGACAACCGCTGCACGTCCATGACAAATTGATAGAACTTCTCTCCCCTGCTCTCGTGGGAGAATACCGGCCGGTCGGCGACAGCGCCCCGGAGCTCCACCTGGTTCCCGATCCGTATCTCTTCCATGTTTCCACCTCGATGTGCGGGCGGCCTGACGCCGCCCCTACAATGTAACCCGTCTCTCGTTTCAGCATATTCGGGTACGAGGGGAAATAGTACAAGGGCAGGGGCAACGGAGCACACCGAAGAAGCGGCGTCAGGCCGCCCGGACGTAGGGGACGCACACCGGGCATCCCAAATGTAGGGCGCGATGCCTACATCGCGCCCTACATTCGGGAACGGGCCGATTGCGCCCTTACCCCGCCTCGTTGATCCGTACGATCTTACAAACGGCCACGGCGCTGGGTTTTCCCTCGCCGGTTTGCAGGTCTTTGGGGGCGTGGAGGTTCATCATAAAGCCGCTGTCCCCGTACTTTTCGTCGAGGCCGCGGGCGTAATCCTCCTCCGCGGCGATGTGCACCACTCTGCCGACAATGATCGTTGACGGGTTGCTCCCCTGCGACGCGCGCAAGGCCACGTCCTCTTCCAGCCTGCACTCCAGCGACAAAAACGCCTCCTTGAGCCGGGGGCAGCTCACACTCACGCTGGGCTCAGCCGTAAAACCCCCGGCGGCGATCTCGTCCATGTCGTCGCCGTTTTCGGCGATGGTGGCGCTGGCGGCGTCAAAATAGGCCGGGCCGATGAAATTGATGACAAACTCGCCGGTGCGCAGGATGTTCTTGTAGGTGTGGCTGCCGTGGGACAGTCCGGGCATAAAGGCGTAGTATCCGCCGCTGTCGCCGGAAAAACTGCTCCAGGCGTGGAAGCAGGCGTTGGGCTGGCCGTTCTCCTTCAGCGTCGTGATGACGAACAGGACGTGCGGGATGCCGCAGGCGAACTCCAGGTGGGAGAAGAGGTCGTACTGTCCCGGCCAATACTCCGGGAAATGGGCGGGGCGGGTTGCGGTGAGATTGATTTTCATGGGGTTTGTCCTTTCACGGGCCGCCGAAGGCGGCGGCCCCTACAGTCTTGACTATCGCAAAACCCCGCCTTCCGGCGGGGCCCAATAAGGAACGGTAGAAAAAGCCCACAACTACACGTTTTTTAGGCCAGCCAAGCGGGAAATGTTCAGGAATAAGCAATGGTTCAAGTGAGCCATTGCTTATTTCTTATCTATGCGCCTACTGTATCGGTAATATTCTATCAGCATCAAATACCGCCTCTTTACTTGGGATAGATGCAATATCAAAAGCCGTAAAGCCGTGATGGGTTTTACGGCTTCTTTATTTTTACCCAGAGAGGAGAGCCTGGATGCCTAAGAACACTCATGTATTCAACCACTGGCCGGGGTACAGCACGGCGGACTGCCAATGCTGTTACTGTCTCTACTTCCCCGGCAAGAAAAAGCCCTGCCTGCTTGAGATCTGTTGCTGTATTGAGGAGCGAGAGGAAGCGCTCCGGCGTGAGCAGGGGGCCACAAATGATTTAGCGCAAAGAAAGTACACATCAGCCGCCGCTGCATGATGCAACGCGGCGGCTGATTTTGCTATTATTCCAAAAGAATTCCGTACAGCTTTGCCAGCGCATCTACCGCGCCCTCAACGCCACAAGCGGCTTTCAGCCGGAGGGCGCGCAGCAGCATTAAAACATCGTCATCTGAAAGCTCCACCGGATGCGTTGGAGCGGCGGGTTCCTCCTCGCATTCGATGAGTTCAATCATGATTTCAGGCACAGCCACAGGCTCGGCTTCGGTATCGTTTTTCACATCTGTTTCCACTGGCTCCACTTTTGTTCTCCTGCGCCTTGCTTTGGGGACCGGTGCAATGGCCTCATAGCCATGCGCTATCAGGAATTCCCTCAAAATATCCTCGTTAAATACCCCTTCATCTTCATCGGTTTCGGCGGTTAAATAAAAGGGGTTGATTTTCAAAACCTGTGCCAGTGCGACGGCCAGTTTCGCCGATAGACTGCCGGTTTTGTACGTGCGTTGAACCGTTGAAAGCGCAACATCCGCAAGGGCCATAACTTCGTCCCTATTTGCACCATTCGCGCTTTTCCATATCTGTCTGACGCGCGCGCCGGTCTTTTCACCGTCCGCGCTGATATTCGTCTGTTTGAGCTGTTTTATAAACGTATTATCTAGCATTGTAGCGTTCTCCTTCGTGAAATATGCTGATTAGTGACTTAACAACTGCATTTTATCACAAGTTTTCAAAATTGCAAACGATATTTTATCGATTACGCTATATTTTCTATTCACAAAGAGTGAGGTTATCACCATTTTGGGAGGTGACACTATGCCGGGCGTGAGCCCAGAGCAGATCAAACAGGCGCGCGAGGTCGATCTGCTCTCTTACCTCCGCGCCGTTGATCCACACGAGCTTCGCCGCGCCGGGCCGAACGAGTACCGCACGGCCAGTCACGAGAGCCTCGTGATCTCCAATGGCCTGTGGTATTGGAACCGGGGTCAGGTCGGGGGCCGGTCCGCGCTGGATTATCTCGTGAAGGTCTGCGGGCTGGCGTTGACGGAGGCAGCGGCGGCTGTGCTGGGCAGTGGCGCCGTGCCAGTTTTCCCCCTGCCAGTAGAAAAAAAGGAAAAGGCCAAGAGAGCGTTGTCCCTCCCACCGCCGGCCAGGTTTGCGAACCTCGCGGTCGCTTATCTGCAAAGACGTGGGATCAGTCCGGGGATTATCGGCAAATGTCTGAGAGACGGGATTCTCTATGAGAGCCTTTATAAAAGTGAACCGGTCTGCGTGTTTGTTGGGAAGGATGAGAAAGGCCAGCCGCGCTATGCCACCCTCAGAGGTGTTGATGCCTCTCTAAAGCGTGACTGCGTGGGCAGTGATAAGCGGTATGGATTCAATATCCAGGGGAAAAACCTTGAAAGTGAGAGCCTTGCCGTATTCGAGAGTCCCATCGACGTACTCTCTCATGCCAGCCTGGAGCCAAGTTTTGAAGGTGCCCGGCTCTCCCTGGGAGGAACGGCAGATGTGGCGCTAACAGCTTTTTTGGAAAGAGACCCGAACATCACACATATTTCCTTGTGCCTGGACAACGATAGCGCCGGTCAGGAGGCGGCGCGCAAAATTAGCTCCATGCTCAGTGAAAGGTATCCCCACATCACCGTGACAGTTGACCCGCCCATACACGGCAAGGACTACAACGACTTACTCTTGTACACAAAGGCACGGCAAAAAGAACGCGACAGCACCGGCCCCCATAAGGAGGCCGGTGTTTCACTTTAATAATCATTTTCGAGGAGGCAGAACATGAAAAATCACATCCAGCAGTTCCACAACGACGAGTTCGGCTCCATCGAGATCCTCATGATCGACAGCAAGCCCTATTTTCCGGCGACCGAATGCGCCGCCATTCTGGGCTATACCAACAGAAAAGATGCGATTCTTCGGCATTGCAAGGGGGTCGTGAAACACGACCTCCTTACCAGAGGGGGAAAGCAGAGCACAAATTTCATCCGCGAGGGCGACCTCTACCGTCTGATCATCCGCAGCAAGCTCCCCGCCGCAGAGCGCTTCGAGCGCTGGGTGTTCGACGAGGTGCTCCCCTGCGTCCGAAAATATGGGGCCTACGCCACTGCGGACACGCTAGACGAGCTGCGCAGCGATCCCACATTCGCTGACATCCTCATCCGCAAGCTGGCGCGCGAACGCGAAAAAGTCGCCGAGCTGGAGGAGATCACGGACGAGCTGGTGCCCAAAGCCCTGTACTGTGACCTCGTTCTGCAGACCAGGAGTACGATTCCGATTACCCTGATCGCAAAGGAATATGGCTTTTCCGCGGCCAGCTTCAATGAGATGCTCCATGATTTTGGGATCCAGTTCCGCGTCGGCGGAACCTGGGTGCTGTATCAGGATTACGCCGACAAGGGCTACACCAAGACCCACACCTATTTCTTCGGCGACCGCACCGCCTCCATGCACACCTGCTGGACGCAAAAGGGCCGGCTGTTCCTTTATGAGTTCCTGAAAAGCCGCGGGATTGTACCGATTTGGGAATTTGAGCACGCGAGTTAGGAGGCCGTCGGCATGATTGAATATATTACGACAGACACGCTAAAACAGGCAACCGGCGCGGAGGGCCTGATCCTCCAGGGCTGCGGCGGCGACCCGCAGGAGTGGCTGGACGGCATCAACCAAACGCTCATCGAGGAAGGTATCCTGCTGGACGGCACAGCCTTTACGGACATCACCATCTTTGAGCACGACGGGCTGACAAATATCCTTTTTC
>WQUU01000176.1 GCA_009781925.1 Bacillota bacterium
CATGGCGGCGCAGCCGCCGGAGGTTGTCCGTTCTCCGCTATGCAACTTTTATACAATTCCCGGTTACAATCCGGTTACAACCTTTGATCGGAGGGAGGCCAGTTCATGGTATATTTTCAGAGAGTGAAAAAAGTCTACGAAAACAGCGGGCTCGCGGCGCTGAGCGACGTGGATCTGCACATTGACAACGGAGAATTCGTCTTTCTGGTGGGCCCCTCCGGTTCCGGAAAGACCACCATTATCAAGCTGCTCACCGGTGAGATCAAACCGACGGAGGGGGAGATCGAGGTCAACGGCTTTCATGTGAGTCACATCCGCCGACACAAGCTGCCGAAACTCCGCCGCACTATGGGCGTCATTTTCCAGGATTTTAGGCTCATCGATAAAAAAACGGTCTATGAGAACGTGGCCTTTGCCATGCGGGTCATCGGCGCGTCGGGCCGGGACATTAGGAAGCGTACGAACTATGTCCTGGATCTGGTGGGCCTCAAAGGCAGGGAAAAGCGCCTGCCCCAGGAGCTCTCCGGCGGCGAGCAGCAGCGCGTCGCCGTGGCCCGGGCGATCGTGAACAACCCGCGCATGATCATCGCGGACGAGCCCACCGGTAACCTCGACCCGGTTCGGAGCCTGGAGCTGATGATGCTCTTGGAGAAGATCAACGAGATGGGTACCACGGTTCTGGTAGTGACACACGAAATGGAGCTGGTAAACGCGTTTTCCAAGCGCGTTGTGGCCATCGACGGCGGCCGCGTTGTCAGCGACGGAATGGGCGGGTACTTTGATTATGAAGAGCTTGAGTAAATTCCTGTACCTCATTAAAGAGGGTATCAAGAGCATTTTTACGCATGGATTCATGTCTTTTGCGTCAGCCTCCATCATCCTGGCCTGCCTGGTCATCATGGGCAGTTTTGCCCTGCTCTCGTTCAATATCAGCGCGATGATCGACAAACTGGAACAACAAAACGAAGTGATCGCCTTTGTGGCGGACGGCACCTCCGAAAAAGACACCGCGGCGCTGCGCGCAAAAATTGAGGCCGTGCCCAATGTTGACAAGGTGGTATTTGAGTCAAGGAACGATGCGTTCAACGCGTTTAAAGCGCAGGAGGGGAACCAGACATCCTTTGTGGGGATCGAAGCCAGTGACTTCCGTGACCGTTACCATGCCTTCGTATCGGACATCGCGCTCACGCAGCAGACCGCCGATCAGATCGGGCAGATTCCGGGAATTGCCCAAGTCAACACACATCTGGATGTCGTGAACGGTTTTATCTCCGTGCGAAATATCATTAATATTGTCACCCTTGTTTTAGCCGCAATTCTCTTTGTCGTCTCCGTCTTTATTATGACGAATACGATCAAGCTCGCCACTTTTGTGCGGCGGGAGGAGATTGGCATCATGAAGATGGTGGGGGCCAGCAACGCCTTCATCCGCTTCCCCTTCGTGATTGAGGGCCTGATTCTGGGCCTGATCGGTTCGGGCCTCGCCTTTTTGGCGGAATGGGGGATCTATAACCTGGTGAACACCAGGGTGATGAGCGGTCTGGCCGGGCAGCTCGTCACGGTCGTGCCCTTTGCGCAGTTCCAGTACCCCATGCTGCTGGCCTATCTGGGCGTCGGATTGTTTGTGGGCGTTTTTGGCAGCCTGATCGCCATTCGAAATTATTTAAAAGTGTAGGGGACGCGCACTCGGGCGCCCTGTTTCCGATGGGGTTTATGCAATGCGGGCCGCCCGGTGTGCGGCCCCTGCGATTGGTACAAACTTAGGAGGGTTCGATGAAACGCAAAAAGAGTACATCTATCATTGCGATCATTTTAGTGATTGTGTTGCTGCTGGGGCTGGTGGCCGGCGCCATTGTGTCTCTTGCGACCGGCGCGCTTGCGGTGTCCCAATCGGAGATTGATGATCTGAAGTCCCAGCGGGCCGATATCCAGACAAAGCAGAAGGATCTCGCCAACAAAATTGCCGACATGAAGTCCCAGCAGGCCTCCTATCTGGATCAAAAGGCCGCTCTGGATGAGCAGAACGCGCTCACCCAGGAGGAGATCGACAACATCAGCCAGCAGATCGCGCTCTATGACGCGCTCCTCGCCGCCAAACAGAAGGATCTGGACGCGGCCCAAGCCAACGAGCAGGCGCAGGCGGAGCGCTACAAGACCCGTGTGCGCGCCATGGAGGAGAACGGAACAGTCTCTTACCTCTCAATCCTCTTTAAGGCTACGAGCTTTGCCGATCTGCTCTCCCGCATTGATTCCATTCAGGAGGTCATGAAGGCGGATCAGCAACTGGAGGCCAATTACATAGCCGCTGTCAATAACGTCGCGGCGGTCAAGGCGGACTATGAGGCCTCCCAGGCGGACGCGGAGGCGCAGAAGTCGGATCTGAGCGCCAAGAAAGCCCAGCTCGAATCCGACATCGCGGCCGCCACGGCCTTCATCAACAACCTGCAGGACAATATCGATACCGCAAACGCGGCTACGGCGCAGAATCAGCAGGCCGAGGATGATCTGACCAAGCAGATCAACAACAAAATGGCGGAACTGGCGGCGCAGGAGGCGGCGGCTAAAAAGGCCGCCGAGGAAGCGGCAAAAAAAGGCGCCGGAAATGGAAACAGCGGCGTCGTGGTGGGAACCGGCACGCTGGCTTGGCCGCTGCCCAGCAGCCACTATGTCTCCTCCGGCTTTGGAATGCGGGTTCACCCGATTTTCGGCGATCTGCGCATGCACACCGGTTGGGACGTCGGCGGGGGCCAGGGCGAACCCATCGTGGCCGCCGATGACGGCACTGTGGCCATCGCGGTGTACAGTTCCTCCTATGGCAACTATACCGTGATCAGTCACGGCAACGGGTATTCCACCCTCTACGCCCACCAGAGCAAGATCGCGGTCAATGTGGGGGATCATGTCACAAAGGGAGAGACCATCGGCTATGTGGGCGCCACCGGATGGGCCACCGGCCCGCACCTGCACTTTGAGGTTCGCCTCAATGGCAATCCGATTGATCCGGCCCCCTTCTACCCGGGGCAATATACGAAGGGCCCGAACTTCTAAGAACGGACAAACCCCCGGCGCTGCGCGCCACCCCCTTTCAAAAGGGGGCAAGGAAATGCCGTGTCCCTAAGGCTCCTTTTGAAAGGAGCTGGCAGCGCTGCCCTTGCGCTGACTGAGGTTTGTGTCCTTAGTTTACAAACCAATCCATTGCCGGGCGGTCCGCCAAGGGCTGCCCGGTCACTTGCTTCCATTCAGAGGATGAATCGCATGAGAAAATGGAAAGAACTGCCCCAAGAGGCCAAGACCATTTTGTACTGTATCCTGTGCGCGGTGCTGGCCGGCGCCATGACCGCCGCCGTGATCGTCTCCTCCTTTGGGGGGCTCTCAGGCTTTCAGCGCGCGAAAAAATTTGCCGAGATTAACAGCGTGATCCAAACATACTATGTGGGTGAGGCGGACGTGCAGGCGGTGGACAACGCCGCCTTTACCGCGCAGATCCGGGCCCTCGGCGACCGCTGGAGTTTCTACATGAGCGCCGCGGACTATCAAAATTATGTAAACTACTCCAACAATCAAGCCACCGGGATCGGAATCACCGTCGTCGCAAATACGGGAACCGGGGAGATCAGTGTGTTCTCCGTGGCCGCCGGCACACCGGCAGCCATGGCCGGCGTTGTGGCCGGGGACGTGATCCTCAGCGTCGCGGGCGAGGATATGACCGGCAAGAGTGTCGGGGAGCTCAGCGCGGCGGTCGCGGCCCAGGGAACGGCCGATTTTACTTTGGGCTTGCGGGGGAGCGACGGCGCGCAGCGGGAGGTCACGGTGCATAGGGAGACCTTTTCGGTGGAGTCCGTGTCCTATAAGATGCTGGACGAGAATAGCAAAATCGGATATGTCAAGCTCATAAATTTCGAAGCAGGCTCCGGACAGTCCGCCATCGACGCGGTGAATGACCTCATAGGCCAGGGGGCAAAGGGCCTGATCTTTGATGTCCGCAGCAATCCGGGCGGACAGGTCAGTGAGCTGACCAAGTTTTTGGACTTCCTCTTGCCGGAGGGGGATATCTTTGTGAGCGTGGGCAGGGATGGGAAGGAGGAGGTGACGACCTCGGACGCCGCCAGCGTCGATCTGCCCATGGCGGTACTCATCAACAAGGACAGTTACAGCGCGGCGGAGTTTTTCGCGGCGGCCCTGCATGAGTATGGCAAGGCCTTCACGGTGGGGGAGGCGACGACGGGTAAATCCCGATCCCAGATCACTGTGGTGCTGGGCGACGGCAGCGCGGTGCACATCTCCAGCCGCACCTATCTGACCCCCCGCCGGGTGGATCTGGCGGCCCAGGGCGGCCTCAAGCCGGACTACCCCGTGGAGATGGCGGCCCAGGGGGACGCCCAGCTGGACGCCGCGAGAG
>WQUU01000177.1 GCA_009781925.1 Bacillota bacterium
TACAGGGAGCACAAGGCGATCCGGGGAAAGGTCAGCCTGGTCGCCCCCACCGCCGACGTGGGGACGGACAACAACCTGACCGTCCGGCAGAATCTCGAGTTCTGGGCGGTGGTCTACAATTTGGAAAAATCCCGGCGGGAGGCCCGCATCAACGAGATGCTGGACTTTCTGGATCTGCGGCAGTATGAGGGTTTTTGGCCCATGAGCATCTCCGCGGGAAACCGTCAGAAACTCGCCATTGCCCGCTCGCTGCTGGTGAAAAATCCGATTCTGTTTCTGGACGAACCCACCGTCAAACTGGACGCCAAGGGGGCGGAGTCTGTCCGGGCCCTCGTGAAGAAGATCAATCAGGAATTCGGCACGACCGTGATCCTGACAACCCACTACATCTTCGAGGCCGAGGAGCTCTGCGGGCGCGTCGCCATCATGCACAGGGGCAGGATCGCCAGCTGTGACACCGTGGAGAATCTCCGCGCCCACCTGCAAAAGCGGGGGGAGATCATCCTCACTTGCGCCGACGGGCGCGTGATCCGGGCGGAAAATCGCCCGGGGCGTCTGATTGAAATGCTCAAATCGCTCCGGGAACAGGGGATCTCCATCCTCGCGGCTGAGACAGACGAGCCGACGCTGGAGGACATCTTTGTGGAGACCATCGCAGGGGGTGAGCAGTAGGATGTTTCTCAAATCCGCCCTCTCCTTCGCCAAGCTGGAATACCGGGCGCTGCGCTTTTACCCCTCCAGTTTCGCCTTGGGCGTGATCTCCAGCTTTGTGACCACCGGTATGTGGTTTTTTGTCTCGCTGTTTTTAAAAGAATACGCCGCCGCGTCTCTTGCGAGTTTTGGCGGCGACTTCGTATCCTACATGGTGATCGGCGTGGTGTTTTTTCAGAACTCCTCGGCGATTCTGACGCTGCCCTATAACAGCCTGAACACCGCTTACTGGGACAAGCGCCTGGAGGTATATAACGCCTCGTCCTCCGGCATCTGGGCCTTTCTCTCCGGCCGTTTTCTCTGGACGTTTTTCTATCAGCTCATCATCCAGGCCGCGGTCTTGTTCGCCGCCGTGTTCTGCGCGGGGGTGAGGCTGCACGCGGACATCCAAGTGTTTCCGCTCATCGCCTACTACCTCTCTTTCGTGTTCACCTGCCTGGGGCTCGGGCTGATCGGGGCGAGCACCTTCTTTTCCCTGGAGGTGAAACAGGGGAGGGAACCCTTCACCTGGCTGGTGGACGTCCTGGCGCGCATCTTCTCCGGCGTCTACTACCCGCTGGCGATTCTGCCCGCCGGCATTCAGTTTCTCTCCCGCATCGTCCCCCACACCTACGCGCTGGAGGGGTTAAGGCTCATTATGATGAACGGCGCGGGGCTGGGCGACGGTACGGTTCGGAACGATCTGTACGTCATGCTGGGCTTCGCCGTATGTTCCATGCTGCTGGGGATATGGATTCTCAACCGGGCGCTCAATCGGGCGCATCACGGCAACGGTGTGGGGATGGTGGTTTAGAGATGGTGGTTTAGAAATAAAACCGTCATTGCGAGGAGCGTAAGCGACGCGGCAATCCAGTGTTGGCAGTATTTCTGGATTGCTTCGCTGCGCTCGCAATGACGGGCAAGGCTACATCATCGCCTCCCGCAGCCCCTCGAAATCGAGATAATCCTCGATGAACTGCTTGCGCAATAAGCTCAGCGGGATAAACTCGTTATACTTCCCCCGCACCTGTACCCTGTCCGGCAGGGGAAGGCCGTAGAGGTTCAGCTCGGATCGCAGAATCTCCCGGATGACCGCCTCCAGCTCCTCCGCCGAACCGTCATATATCACTTCGAGATAGATCGCGGTGATCCAGGGCAGCCGGTTTTTGATCTTCCGCTGACGCAGCGCGTAGTGCAGGGTGAGGAGCTGCCGCGTGCCCACCCAGGGGAAGACGGCGTATTTTTTGTCGGAGAGCGGCGTCACCGCGTTTTCCAAAATCCCGCTGTTGCGCGCGATGTAGCGGATCTCCTCCAGCCGCTCCTTGCAGCGCTCGCTCAGATAGGGGTACTGCATGCCGCCCGACAGGATGTCGCGCATTTTCCGCACCAGTACGGTGTGCAGCTCCATATCCGTCTCTTGGTACCAGTCCACCACCGAGATACCCGGGACGCGTTTGACGAAGATCACCTTGGACTTCTCATTGACGTCCACCGTCTCCCAGGCCAGCCCGGCCAGGGCGAAGCGCGTGCCCACCGGATAGACCTTGTCCACCGTGCCGATGGTGCGGTTCTCGTCCTTGACCAGCAGATACTCCGGCGCCAAGAACACCGTGAGGAACTTGTGGCTGTTCACCACTTTCTCGCCCTCCCTGCCGATGATGAACCCGCCGCGCTCCGTGCGTTCCAGCTGGTCTTCGCCGATCAGATGAGTCAGGAGCTCCCGGTAGTCGTCCGGGGAGATGTGCCGAAAACAGCCGAGGCCCAGCACCGCCGAGGCCAGCGCCGCCGCACTGAGCTCCCCGCAGCTTTTCAAGTGGCTCATGGTCTGATGGTAAAGGAGGTTGTAAGCGTGCTCCAGAGGGGGGATCGGCTCGATCCAGCGGTCTTTCGTGTAGAGCTCGATGACGGCGATCGTGCGGATAAAATCCCAGTTGATGGGGCCCAGCGTGTCGTCGGAGTTGATCTTGACGCTCTCCACAAAGGTGAAGAGCAACTGCGGGATCTGCCCCCGCCGCCCGCAGCGCCCCAGCCTCTGGGCAAAGCTGGAGACGTTCAGCGGCGCGCCCACCTGCACCACCTGGTCGAGAGAGCCGATGTCGATACCGAGTTCCAGCGTCACCGTGGCCCCGGTGACGATTTTTTCGTCCTCGGACTTCATCTCGTCCTCGGTGGTCTCCCGGATCAGCGCCGAGACGTTCCCGTGGTGCACCCGATAGACATCGGGAGCTTTGTTTTTTAGGGCGATTTCCTTCAAATTCGCGATGACGAGTTCCGTCTCCTCGCGGCTGTTGGTGAAGATAATGGTTTTTTTGTCCAGCGTCATCTTGAACAGATATTCGTAGTGCTCCCGGCTGCCGAAGTCTCCGCCCGAGTCGGTCTTGACTACGGCGCCCGAAGAATCCCGCTCCGTCAGATCGCGCTTGTCACTCAAATTGACAAAGCGCTCCACGCGGAGTTTCAGGCGCTTTTTTCCCTCGTCCGTGACCGGCGCGGCGCAGTTGCGGCCCGTACCGGTACTCAGCCAAGTTTGCGCAAGGGACAGATCCCCCAAGGTGGCGGAGAGCCCGATGCGCCGCGGAATCACGCCGGTGAGTTTTTGCAGCCGCTCCAAAATGCACAGCAGCTGCAAACCCCGGGCGTCCCGCATGAAGTGGTGCACCTCGTCGATGATGACAAAGCGCAGATCGGAGAAGAGTTTCAGACAGGCCCCGCGCTTATTCGTTAAGAGGCTCTCCAGCGACTCCGGCGTGATCTGCAAAATCCCCTCCGGATGCTTGAGCAGCTCATTTTTTTTCGACTGCGACGCGTCCCCGTGCCACTTACAGACCGGGATGTTCGAATCCAGCAGCAGCTGCGAAAGGCGCTTGAACTGGTCGTTGATGAGCGCTTTCAGCGGCGAGATGTACAACACCCCCACGGAACGGGAGGGCCTCTCGTACAGCTCCGTGAGCACCGGCAGAAAGGCCGCCTCGGTCTTGCCCGAGGCCGTGCCGGAGGAGAGCAGAAGATTATTCTCGGAGTCGAAGATGACCTCGCAGGCCGCGACCTGGATGCCGCGCAGTTCCTCCCAGCGGTTTTGGTAGATGAAGTCCTGGATAAAGGGGGCCAGGCGGGAAAAAGCGTCCATGGCGGAGCCTTCCTTATGAATCGAGTTTTTCGCCGCACTGTTTGCAAACCGGCCCCTGCAAGCGGCTGGAGGCAAGCATGGCGTGGCAGTGCGGGCACCTGTAAAATTTGTATTTTACGACAAACGAGCAGACCATCAGAACAACCACAATACTGATTGCAACAATAAACAGGCCGGTCGGCACGGTGAATAACAACAGAAGCAGCGCGAGAAGGATCGCCGCTACGGTCGTGATATTGCTGATCTGATTGGCTTTTTTGTAATTCATAATGTTTCTCCTTTATACCTCAAATTCCTCGAACTCCTCGTGTATTTCCTCGTCCCCCAGCCCGCCCCTGGCCATCTCGAAGCTGTTGCTGCCCAAAATGTCCGCGGCGCTTTTTCCCGGGTTCTGGTACAAAATATTCGTAAGCTCAATAAAATCCCGGATGATCTCCCGCGGCGTGATGTGCGTGTCCGCGCCGACGCGATTGTACTCCACCGTGAGGAAGTAGACCAGCTCCTCGTGCCGCAGCGCCGGTTCGTAGCGGTAGAGCTGGGCGTGGATGTCCCGCAGTTTCTCGACTAAGACGTACATCTCCTCCTGGGTGAGCATCTGCAGCCGGATGATCGGGGCGCTCAGATCCCTGATGTCGGCGCCGGAAAAATGTCCCTCCGCCAGGCGGGATTTGAGCGCCTCGTAGCTGAACAGGCCCCGGTACTTGTCCTCGATACAGGAGGGCGTGCCGCCCATCAGAAAGCCGATGTGCCGGGCCTTGCCCTGTAAAACGTCGTTGTACATGGTGAGAATTTTCTCGTAGTTATTCTGCCGGGTGACGGAATTCGGAATTTTATAGAGATTCACCAGCTCGTCAATGAGCACCAGCAGACCCTTGTAGCCTGCACCCACCAGAAAAATCGCGAAGAGTTTCAAAAAGTCATACCAGGTCTCGTCGGTGACGATAAAGTTGATGTCCAGGTCGGCCTTCGCGTCTCTGCGGGAGGCGTACTCCCCCCGGAACCACTTGAGCACATTGCTCTTCATGGCAGCGTCGTCCTGCCGGTAGGCCCGGAAGTAGGTGACCACGGCTTTGGCAAACTCGAAGCCGTTGACCATCCCCTCCAGAGCGCCCGCGACCTCGTAAATTTGACTCTCCACCTTCCGGTCGAAAGCCGGGCCCTCCAGACCGGTCTGGGCCTTGACTTCGGTCTGGACGCCGGAGATCCAGCGCTCCAAAATGAGCGGGAGGGCCCCGCCGTCCGGCTTGGACTTCGTGGAGAGGTTCTGGATGAGTTCCTTGTAAGTGCCGAGGCCCTGGCCCTTTGTCCCGGCAAAGCGCCGCTCGGGGGAGAGATCCGCGTCCACGACGGCAAAGCCCTTGGCGGTGGCGTAGTTGCGGATGGTCTGCAGAAGAAAGCTCTTTCCGCTGCCGTATTTGCCCACGATAAAGCGAAAGGACGCGCCGCCCTCCTCGATCATGTCGATGTCGTGCAGAATCGCCGCGATCTCCTGGGCGCGGCCCACGGTGATGTATTCGAGGCCCACGCGGGGCACGACGCCGCCTTTTAGGGCGTTCATCAGAATGTTCGCGATCCGCGCCGGCGCCTGGTTCTCCATACGCATTGCGTACTCCTATTCTCCCAGCATTTCCGCGATATTTTCCCTATATTCCTCATAAATTGCCATGTTCTCGGCAAACGCCAAAATATTGTCCCCGATGAAGTCCATGGCCTTCTCATTGATGCCGTCCGCCAGAATCTCCGGCATGACGCCGTTTTGAGCGGCAAAGATTTTGATGTCCGCGCTGCCGGTCAATGCGACGGACAGCGCCGCGCGCTCCGTGGCACACAAAGCCTCTTTCAGCGCGCTCCAGCCGTCTGAGATCAAGTTGAGAGGTTCGGCCTGAGGCTCTGAAACCGATAAAATCGTCTGCGAGGCGTCTTCCTCCGGCACGATCAGCCTGTTTTGCGTCCCCAGGGCCTCTTCCCGGATGCGGGCGAGATTTTGGCGGTTCACGGTGACGACCCTGCGGTTTCTGCCGCTCTGAAAATCCGCGACCGCCTTTTCGATGACGCGATCCAGTTCCGGGGGCGGCAGCCCCAGCTTTTGGAGCCTCGGGAGGGCCTGCCGCAGCGCGGCCGCGCTGACTGTAATTTTGGGGCTGTATTTGACGGCCTCCCGCAGGCAGGCCTCCGTTTTTTTGAGCAGATAGCCGACAAGTTCCCTTCGGCCCGCGTAGCGCAGGGTGATGTCCGCCGTCCACCAGTTGTCCCTGCAGGTATAGACCTCTCCGCCCGGCAGTTCCACCCGGCGGTCGGGCTGCTGGAGCCAGGGGACAAACAGCGCTCGCCCAAAGGGATTCCAGGTCACCCCTCTGCAGATGCCATAGATAAGCAAATCGTCGAGCCCAAGCCTGCGCCGCGCGCAGGCCTCACGTAGCCCCCGGAGGACGGCGGCGAAACAGCTCTCCAGCAGGACCGCGTTCCCCGCGCCGTAGAATTTGGACTTTGTAATGTCATAGCCGGAGATGCCGTTCCAGAGCGAGAGAGTATTCTCCGCGCCGAGGTCGAAGAGAAACAGCTCGGGGTAGTATCTTTGCAGGCCGCGCTCCGCCACGAAATCCGAGAAGTTCTGCGGCAGAGGGTAGTAGATGCAGTAATCCTTGATCCACTGCGGCAGGTATCCGTCCAGCATGGGCTCCCTCCGCCGGACTGCGGCCCACACCGCCATCAGTCTGTCCAGCCCATCGGCGGGGTCTCTGACGCCGACGCCGGAGAGCAGCTCATAGAGATAGAGAAACACATAGGACAGGGCGATCGGCAAAATTTCACCGCGCCGGGCGTTTGTGCGCCAGGTAAAATAGGTGCGGAGCTGTTCGTAGCCCATATGCTGATAATACGGATAATACATGGAAAATGGCGCGCGGCCAGGGTAGTCGTCCGAAAAATCCGCCATGAACCGGGCCTGTTTATAGAACAGTCCGGCGTCATTCCGGGCAAAGGGATTCCCGGAGGCGAGGCTGCGCATCTGATAGAATTTTTCGCGGATCGGGTCTGCGGTTCTGGGCCCGATGGGTTCCGCAGCGGCGGTATTGCCGGGGCCGAAATCGACCTCGATCTCGGCGAATCTCGCCCCGGAAAACAAGCTGTCCATGGCGTCCCCTGAGGCAAACGGAAGAATTGATCATGATTATACCATATGTGGTGTCAGGAGAGCAACACGAAGTAGTAAATTTGGGTTGTTTTTCGCGCCGCGCGGGGTTATAATTACATCGTCCGTCATTGCGAGCGCAGCGAAGCAATCCAGACCAGTTTTCTGGATTGCTTCGTCGCGTTGCTCCTCGCAATGACGATTTATAGAGAAGTGGAACGATCCAAAATGGGCATCTACAAAAAATATTTTAACAAATACAAATGGCCCTTTCTCATCGCGGTAGTCTGTGTGGCCTTTGAGGCGGTCTGCGACCTGTTGGGCCCCACGCTTATGGCGAACATCATCGATCTCGGTATCCAGCCGGGGATGATGGCCGGAGTCCTTCATTGGGGCGGCCTGATGCTGCTGGTAACCCTCGTGGGCGCGGGCTTCGCGATCACCCGCAACATCCTCTCGAGCCAGGTTTCCCAGCGCTTTGGAGCGGATCTGCGCTATGACTGTTTTTCCAAGATCATGGGCCTGTCGGAGGCCGGGGCCGACCAGATCGAGAGCGGCTCCCTCATCACCCGCATGACCAACGACACCACCCAGGTGGTGCAGTTTATCAACGGCACCATGCGCGTGTTTATCAAAGCGCCCATCACCTGCGTCGGCAGCATTGTCCTGGCCTCCATCCGAAACTTTCGCCTCAGCGTGATCATCTACGGCGTCGTCGCGATTATCGCGCTGCTCATCTTTTTCAGCATGAAGCTGAGCTATCCGCGCTTCACGCTGCTCCAGCGCGCCATGGATCGGGTAAACACCATTGTACAGGAATATCTGATCGGCGTGCGCCTGGTAAAAGCCTTCGGCACCTATCCTGAAGAGACGGAACGCTTCGATGACGCCAACACGAACCTGATGCGCAGGGGTGTCAGCGCCCAGCGCATCATCACGGTCACCTCGCCGATGATCACCTTTGCGGTCGGGATCGGCACAGGGCTCGTCCTCTACTTCGGCGGCAAGATGTTCTCCAGCGGCCAGATCGCGCCGGACAACGCGGGCAACATCTCCGCCCTGATTCTGTACATGGCGCAGATGCTCACCTCGCTCATGATGCTGACGAACATCTTTAACACCTTCGTGCGCACCCGGGCGTCCACCGCGCGCATCAAGGAGATGCTGGACTGTGAGGACGATTTCTCTGTCGTAGGGGACGCCGCCCTCGGCGTCCCGCAACATACCCCCACCGCCCCGCCGGCTGCCCCCGACATCCCGTCTGCCCCCGCCGCCGCGCCGCCCGTATCCGGCGGCGCCCCGCCAGCCCTCGGTGTCGAATTCCGCCATGTCACCTTTACCTATCCAAACGGCAGCGGCGTCCCCGCGGTGCGCGACATCGACCTCTCGGTGGAGCCGGGAGAGAGCCTCGCCATTATCGGCCCGACCGGAAGCGGGAAATCCACCCTGTGCTGGCTGTTGCTGCGTTTTTACGATGTGGGCAGCGGCAGCATTCTCCTCGGCGGGGAGGACATCCGCAGCCTCCCGGTGAATGAGCTTCGGCAGAGTGTCGCGCTGGTGCCGCAAAAAGCCATGCTCTTCTCCGGCACCGTGGAGGACAACATCCGCTGGGGCGACCCCTCGGCGGACGAGACCGCCATCCGCCGCGCGGCGGAGGATGCACAGGCGGAAGGTTTTATCGAGCAGATGCCCGAGGGTTATGAGAGCCTCCTGAGCGGCGCGGCGGTGAACATCTCCGGCGGGCAGAAACAGCGCATCTCCATCGCGCGGGGCCTGATCAAGCGCGCGCCGGTTCTGGTGCTGGACGACGCCACCAGCGCGCTGGACTCGATCACCGAGGCGAAAATCCGTACGAGGCTTTTCGAAAAATCCGAGGGCCAGACCGTGATCCTCATCACCCAGCGCTGCACGACCGCGATGTTTGCCGATAAGATTCTGGTACTCGAAAACGGCGTGCCCACGGGCTTTGGCGCCCACAGCGAACTCATGGAAGCCTCTTCGACCTATCGGGAGCTCTACCGCTCCCAGGTGGACAGCAGCGCGGGATAAAATAATAGTCCTTCTCAGCCGCAGCGCACCCCCAAAAATTCCCCTGAGGAGAGGTGACCGAAGGGCGGGGTGGTTGCCCTTGGCCCAAGATTCTTTGCTTCGCTCAGAATGACAGAATGAAAGAGATGACCCCACAATGCCCCCAACCCAGCCCAAACAACCCAGCATCGGCCGCGCCGGAGGCGGCGCGAACCGCTTCGCGCCCGGCGACAAGCCCCAAAACGCAAAAAGCACGCTGATCCGTATCATCCGGATCTACGCGCGCTTTGGCAGGACGATTCTGTTGTCGATTCTGCTCACGGCGCTGACCGCGCTCGGGGGCGTCGCCATCCCGTACTTTCTGGGTCAGGCATTCAACGCGTTCGACCTCAGCACGGGCGCGGTGGATTTTACGTTTCTGCTCCGGATGATCACCGTTATCGCGGGTTTATATCTGGCCAACTACCTCCTGGGTACCGCGAACGGCCTGGTCACCCTCAAAGTGACGCAGAAGCTGGTTTTTCAGCTCCGCTCGGACTTCTTCGCCAAGCTGCAAAAACTGCCCCTCTCGTTCTTTGACACCCGCTCCCACGGCGACACCATGAGCCGCCTCACCAACGACATCGACAGCATCAGTTCCACCATCGCGTCCACAACGACCCAGCTCATCCAAAGTGTGCTCACCGTCCTCGGTTCCGTCGCAGTGATGCTCACTCTGAGCCCTCTCCTGACCTTGGCGGTGCTCGTGAGCGTGCCCCTGGTTGTGGCGCTCACCAGAACCATCGCAAAGCGCAGCCGGGAGTACTTTCTGGCCCAACAGCGGAGCCTGGGCGCGCTCAACGGCGCGATCGAGGAGAACATCCTGGGACTCAAAATGGTCAAGGCTTTTGGACGCCGGGACTTTGTCATGGGTGAGTTCGCCGAGATCAACCAAAATCTCCTTCTCGCCAGTATGCGCGCGCAGATCTGGGCGGGTTCCATGATGCCGCTGATGAACGTCATCAATAACCTCAGCTTCGCGCTCGTGGCCATCGCGGGCGGCGTGCTGAGTGTGGGGTATGGCCTGGCCGTGGGAACGGTCGTGAGTTTTCTCAGCTATTCCAAGCAATTCGGCCAGCCGCTCAATGCTGTGGCTGGCATGTGGAACACCATCCAGCAGGCCCTCGCGGGGGCGGAGCGGGTCTTCGAGATCATGGATCAAACTGAGGAGATACCCGACCCGCCGGACGCCGTGGATCCGGAAAAAGTCGCCGGACATGTGACCTTCGAGGACGTCTGTTTCTCCTATACGCCGGAGACGCCGATTCTAAAACACATCAGTTTTGACGTAAAACCCGGCGAGGTCATCGCTCTGGTGGGGGAGACCGGCGCGGGGAAGACCACGGTGGTAAATCTCCTCACCCGCTTTTACGACGCCGACAGCGGTGAAATTTTAATCGACGATGTGCCCATCACACATCTGAGGCGGGACAGCCTGCGGCGCTGTTTCTCCGTCGTGCTGCAGGACACCTGCCTGTTCACCGGCACGATCTTGGAGAACATCCGCTATTCCCGGCCGGAGGCCACGGAGGAACAGGTGATCGCCGCCGCCAAACTCGCCCACGCGGACGAGTTCATCGAGAAGCTCCCAAAAGGCTATGCCACCGCCGTCTCCGGCAGCACGGACAACCTGAGTGTGGGTCAGCGGCAGCTTTTGGCCATCGCCCGGGCCGTGCTCTGTGACTGCCCGATTCTGATTCTGGACGAGGCCACCAGCTCCGTGGACACGAAGACGGAGAAGGACATCCAGCGCGCGCTTCTGGGGCTCATGCAGAACCGCACCAGTTTTCTCATCGCCCACCGGCTGTCCACGATCCGGGACGCGGATCGCATCCTCATCCTCGAAAACGGGGAGATTCTGGAGAGCGGCAACCACGCCGAGCTCATGGCGCAGAAGGGCCGGTACTATGAGATGGTGGTCAGCCAGATGGGGATTCCTGCGGCGGCGCCCCTGTAGGGAACGGATTGATCCGTTCCGTGGATTGATCCGTTCCGCAGCCTGTCAATAAACCCAGGCAAGCGGGCCGCCGAGGGCGACGGCCCCTACAGGGGGATGATGACCAATGGCAAGGGTTGTAGGGGCCTTGTAGCACTTGCGTACACTTAAAACAAATGATATACTGGAAATATGAAAGAAATAATAGAATACCTTCCATGTGGATGGGAAGAGAAAGCAAAAACGACGGGAGC
>WQUU01000178.1 GCA_009781925.1 Bacillota bacterium
GCCACCAGGCGATCTATGAGGCCTTCGGCGGTACGGTGTCCTACGCGATGAGGCTCATGCACGGGAAGGCGTCGGAGGTGACGGTGGATACCGAAAACGCCCTGTTTGAGGGCCTACCGCCAACGATCCAGGCGGCCAGGTATCACTCCCTGGCGGGGACAAGAGACACGCTGCCCAGGGAATTGGAGATCATCGCCCAGACCGCGGACGGGGAGATCATGGCGGTATGCCATAAAGCTTACCCGGTGTACGGCCTGCAATTTCACCCGGAGTCCATTCTCACGCCCTGCGGGAGTGTCCTCATCAAAAATTTCTTAAAGGAGCGGAAGCAATGATTCGGGAAGCGATTTTGTCCCTGTCGAAGAAGCAGGACTTGACCTATGAGACGGCGGAGGCCGTCATGAACGAGATCATGACCGGCGCGGCCTCGCCGGTGCAGATGAGCGCCTATTTGACGGCCCTGAGCTTAAAGGGAGAGACCATCGACGAGATCACGGCCTCCGCCTTCGGGATGCGTTCTCACTGCGTCCGCCTGCTCCACGATGTGGACGCTTTGGAGATCGTGGGCACGGGCGGCGACCACGCCAACACCTTCAATATCTCCACCACGGCGGCGATCATCGCTTCGGCGGCGGGCGTTCCCGTGGCGAAGCACGGTAACCGCAGCGCCTCCAGTCAGTGCGGGGCCGCCGACGTGTTGGAGGCCCTGGGTGTCAACATCAACATCCCGCCGGAGAAGAGCGCCGCGCTGCTCTCGGGTATCGGCATCTGCTTTCTGTACGCGCAGAACTACCACATCGCCATGAAATATGTGGGCCCGATCCGCCGGGAGCTCGCCATCCGGACGGTGTTCAACATCCTGGGACCGCTGACCAACCCCGCCGGCGCGAAGATGGAGCTCATGGGCGTCTACGACAGGGATCTGGTGGAACCGCTGGCCCAGGTGCTGTGCAATTTGGGGGTCAGGAGCGCCATGGTGGTCTATGGCGAGGACGGGCTGGACGAGATCTCCCTGAGCGCGCCCACCTTTGTGTGCGAGGTGAGAGACGGCTGGGTGCGCTCGTATACGGTGACCCCGGAACAGTTCGGGTTTGCGCGCTGCCGGAAAGAGGAGCTGCGGGGCGGCGCGCCCGCCGAGAACGCCGAGATCCTCAGAGCGGTGCTGAAAGGTGAAAAAGGCGCGAAGCGGGACGCCGCCGTCCTCAACGCGGCCGCGGCATTGTTTATCACGGGGAAATATGAGTCGATCGCGGCGGCTGTCAAGGTCGCGGAGGATGTCATCGACAGCGGAAGGGCCTATGAAAAGCTGGAGGAATTTATCCGTTGCTCAAACGAGTGACAGGTGATGTCTATGAATATTTTAGAGGAAATCGCGGCGCGTACAAAAGAGCGCGTTGCGGAATCGAAAAAGTTTATGCCTTTGGAAGAAATGAGGCGCCTGGCGGAACAAATGCCTGCGGAGAAGACATTCCCTTTTGAAAAGTCCTTGTCGGGTGAGGACATCGCCTTCATCTGCGAAATTAAGCGAGCGTCGCCCTCACGAGGGCTCATCGCTCCGGACTTCCCCTACCTCGACACCGCCAAAGCCTACGAAGCGGCGGGCGCGGCGGCCATCTCCGTCCTGACCGAGCCGGCCTATTTTCAGGGCAGCGACCGGTACCTGCGGGAAATCGCCGACACGGTTTCAATTCCGCTGCTTCGGAAAGATTTTACCGTTGACAGTTATATGATCTATGAGGCGAAGCTCCTCGGGGCAAGCGCCGTACTGCTGATCTGCGCCCTCCTGGAGGCTGAGACGCTCGCCGCATACATCACCCTGGCCCACAGTCTCGGGCTCAGCGCGCTGGCGGAAGTCCACAGCGAGGCGGAGGCCGATATGGCGGTAAAGGCGGGAGCCAGAGTCATCGGCGTCAACAACAGGGATTTAAAGACCTTCGAGGTGGACACAAGCACCGGCATACGGCTCCGAAAATCGGTTCCAAAGGAGATCCTCTTCGTGTCCGAAAGCGGGATCCGCACCGTGGAGGATGTGGACAAATTGCGTCAAAACGGTGTGAACGCCGTGCTGGTGGGCGAGGTCCTGATGCGTTCGCCCGACAAAAAAGCGGCGCTGGCCAGACTGCGGGGCGACGCGCCGTGAGCAAAGTCAAAATCTGCGGGCTCTCCCGTCCCTGCGATATCGACGCCGTGAACGGGGAGGGGCCGGACTACATCGGCTTTGTATTTGCCAAAAGCCGGCGCAGGGTGGATCGGAAGACGGCGGCAATGCTGAGAGAAAAGCTCGATCCGAGGATCAAGGCCGTGGGCGTTTTCGTCAATGAGACAGTCGAGGCGGTCGCGGAACTCGTTCAAAGCGGGATCATCGATTTGGCGCAGCTCCACGGTGACGAGGACGGCGCGTATATCAAGCGGCTCAAGGAGCGCTGCGGCTGTGCGGTGATCAAGGCGGTCGGCGTCGGCGGCGCGCTGCCGCCCCTGCCGGCGGAGCCGGACTATCTCCTGTTTGATACTCTGTCTGTCCCGCGGGGCGGTGTCGGCAAAGCCTTCGACTGGGACGTTTTAAGCGGCTACCAGGGGCTGCCGTATTTTCTGGCGGGCGGGCTGTCGATCGACAACGTCTCCGAGGCGCTTAAGAGGCTCTCCCCCTACTGTGTGGACGTCAGCAGCGGCGTGGAGACGGACGGGTTCAAAGACCCTCTGAAAATCAAGAGGCTGATTGAAACGATCAGAAATGGCTGAAATAACGGCAAGCTCTCGATAGCAATTTCAAGTCCAGGGCAAATAAAATAGTTTATCTGGTTATAACCGCAAAAGTGTTGATAGACAACTGATTTTGCGGTTATATTGTTGCGGGAGGTGGTCACCATGATTTTGAGGCTACCTATACCCGAAATATGTGCTCCGCACGGATGAATTCGCGGGCGGGAACTACGAGGGCATTAAGACCATGCACGTTGCGGATTTTCTGCTATCGAATGAGTTTTAGTGGCTGGTCTCTGCCAAAAATAGAAGAGCCGCCGGAATTCAAAGCCGGCGGGTGCATTTTGTAAAACACCTGTGAGGGTTTCTCCCATGGGTGTTTCTATCTGAAATATAGACACAAAATTTCCACATTTTTTCCGAAAATGATTGCAATTTTTGGCGAGCCATAGTATAATCAACACTGCATAGCATAATCAATCCTACAATGTTTTGTTAAACAAGAGAACATAAAAAATACGGCAGTCTCAAAAAATTCGCCAAAATAGTCCAAAATATTCACTTTCTTGGCGTTATAATGGATTTGCCGTTCCGGAGAGGGAAGGGGCAACTGTGGCAAAAGAGCTGAACGCGGAACAACGTGAGATGCGCAGCGGAGTCGGACATACGGGGGGAGCCATCGCCGCCGTGGTTGCGGTATCGGTGATCTTCGGTCTGTGTGTGCTGCTGGTGATCTATGCGGGGCTGCTGGCGCTCCTGCCGGACTACTTTCTGATCCACAGCTTTTCGCTATCAAAACTGGGCCTCTTTACGGCCTTCACCAGAGCCACACGCTTTGTGCCGCCGATCCTCCTGGGGATCCTCGTGCTGATCCTCGTCGCCTTGCTCATCATGCTGTGTGTGTTTTTGGCGCGCAAGATTTTGGCGCCGCGCGCGAAACCGGCCGCCGCGCCGCCTGTCGAGGGCTACAGCTCGCCTGTTTGGGGCGACAGCGCCCCTGTCTCCGAAGCCGCCGGCGATCTCCCCTATGACGACGAATACATCGTATTTGAAGAGACGCCGCGTGTATCGCCGCCGCAAGCTCCGCCGCCTCCGGCGCGGGCGCCGAAGGCTCAGTCCCCGCGAGCTCAGCCGGCGAAGGCGCAGCTGACGGCGGCGGCGCCCGTCCGCGAGATACCCGACAGCGTAAAAGTTGACCAATATTTAAAACAGCTCGAGGCGATGAGTCCGGAGGAGATCGAGGACTTTTTCGCACACTGACCGTGAAGCGACAGCCGGACGGCTGACTTACGAAAGGAAGAATAGAATCATGGATACGCAAACACAGACCGGCACGGGAAACGAGGAGTTCGGCTTAAAGGTAAAGGCGCTGATTAAGTCGAGGGAGCAATTAAAGGAGCAAAACGCTCAGCTGGAACAGCGCATCAGCGATCTGCAGAGTCTGATCAAAAGCAAAGCGATCCCGCCGGAGCCGGAGCCGCAGGCGGCGCAGCCCGTTATCCCTGCGGTTGCCCCCGCCGCGCCCTATGCCGCGCCGCAGCCGATTTTGAGCCCGGCGCCGGCACAGCCCTTCTATCAGCCGCAAACGCAGCCGCAGCCTGCCTACACGCCACAAACGCAGCCGCAACCGGCCTATACGCCGCCGGTCTTTC
>WQUU01000179.1 GCA_009781925.1 Bacillota bacterium
AAGTGGACAAACTTCCGGACCAGTTTGGCCGGACAGGACGGGTTTTCGCAGAACAGAAGCCGCGTACCGCCCTCTGATATACGGATAGCCAATTCAGAGCCACAGCACGGACATTCTTTCGGATACTCCAACGTCCCGCTGTGCGTATTATTCTCGGCAAGTTGCGGGATGATCTGATTTGCCTTGTAGATCATAACCCGGTCACCGATACCCAGCTTGAATCTGTCGAGCACGTCAAGGTTGTGTAAATACGCCCGGTTGACCGTCGTACCGTCGATGACCACATCCTCGAACATGCCTGTCAGGCTGACCATACCCGTGCGGGTGGTGGCCAGTTCCAGGCCGAGGAACGTGGTTTCGTACAGCTCATCCTCCCACTTCAGCGCGATCATCCGATTTTCATGGTGCCCGGTCGCGCCGAGGGATTGTCCGTATGGCAGATTGTCATACTCGATGATCAAGCCGTCCACCGGATAATCGTAGTCTAGCGGCCGGAAGACGTTGATCATGGCCTGAATCTGTTTGTCGGACGAGCCCTCACCAATGACCAGGCTGTACACGGTGGCAAACCCGTTCAGACGGAGCAGTTCAAGCTGATCGGTTTTTGTGGCGGGGCCGCCGCTGACCAGATCGAAGGCTAAAAACTCCAGAAGCTGTGCTCTGGTCTTGTTGGAGTCGAGTCGGCGGATGCCGCCGGCGGCCATGCTGCTTGGGTGGGTGTAGGGTACGTCGGCGTCACGATTGACGCTTCCAAAGTTCTCCCAGCTGACAACGCCCTCACCGCGCACTTCAAAGGGGCCGGGATAGGGAATCGTCAGGGGGACGTTGACCATGGCCCGGACCGAGTGGGTCACATCCTCACCGATCGTACCACCGCCGCGTGTAATCGCCTGCACGAGCCTGCCGCCCTCATAACGCAGCACCAGGGTCAGTCCATCCATTTTCCAGGATATAACCGCCTGCCGCCCGCCGATGAATTTGATCACGTCATCGACGGACTTTGTTTTTTGCGCACTGAGCATCGGCTTGGAGTGAGCTACCTGTGTTAATCCCTCCAGCACCTCACCGGATACTCTCTGCGAGCCGGACAGGACGATTCCAGTAACTTGCTCCAGCACGATGAGCTCATTATAGAGCGCGTCGTACTCCCGGTCGGACAGAACGGGATCATCGCGCTTGTAATAGGCGACGTCTGCTGCCGCGAGCTGATTGACCAGCTTGCGCATGGTTTCAATATTTTGAGTCATTGTGTGTCTCCTCTCAGTAGATTTGGCGCTGCTTCTTTTTAGCAGCCGCCAAGCGTCTCCGCGCCTTTCTCAGCGCGAGAGGGTCTTCGCCGTCCACGCGGGCGTTGTCAAAATCGAGCATTTCAACTTTGACCTTGCACCAAGCGGGCAGTGTTGTGTGGACTGACTGAACAACACCGCCGTCCACATAGATTGTAATCAGACCCATTTGAATCCCTCATTTTTAATGATTTTTGATATAGAAAACGGGGCGCTGGATGGCGTCCCGGAACAAAGGTTATGCGGCCGCGCAAGCGAGGCCGATCTATGTAATCGCAAAAAGACCCTCCGGCCTTCTCACGTTGTTTTTGCCAGGAAGGCCGGAAAATGAAAAAAGCGCCCAAAGGTTATACCTCTGGACGCTTTGTAACTCGGAAACTATTATAGCCGTAGCTTATCACTGATACTATATGATGATGTTATACTCTATTAAACTAAAAAAAGCAACTACAAATTCTACCTCGCTCTCCACACGTATAGTGCCATGATGTTCCGCCCATCATGAAGCCGTCGCCCTTACCGCCCCAGCCACCGCGGCCGCCGGGGAAAGCCATCGTCCCGTGCGGATTAGATGAAAATAGAGGCGGGATTAGAAAAGGATTAGAAATATGTGTTTCTGGCTAAGCGCGCCCAAAGGCCCCTCTGATCGTTTCTCCTCACTCCACCGTCACACTCTTGGCCAGATTCCGGGGCTTGTCGATGTCGCAGCCCCGGTACACCGCCATATAGTAAGCGAAGAGCTGCAGCGGCAGAACCGCCAGCGCGGGCAGGATCGCCTCATGGGTATCCGGGATTGTGAGCACATGTTCGGTGGTGCGCGCAAAGGCGTTCTTGCCGCTCTCGGCGGTGATCGCCAGCACCTTTGCCCCCCTGGCGAGAACCTCCCGCGCGTTATTCAGCGTCTTCTCCAGCAGACGCCCGTAAGTGGCCACCGCGACGACCAAAGTGCCGTCCTCCACCAGGGAGATCGTGCCATGCTTCAGTTCCCCTGCGGCGTAAGCGCCCGAGTGGATGTAGCTGATCTCTTTGAGCTTCAGGCTCCCCTCCAGGGAGAGAGCGTAGTCGATATTTCTGCCGATAAAAAAGATATCCTCGTTATTAAAGTACTGATAGGCCAGATATTGAATCTTTGCCTTCTCATTTAGAATTTGAACAAGCTTTTCCGGCACGGCCAGCAGCTCACCCAGCACGGTTTCGTATTCCCCGCCGCCGATCTGCCCGCGCAGTTCCGCCAGATACAGGGCAAGCAGCACCGTCATGGCCAGCTGTGTCGAATACGCCTTTGTGGTGGCCACGGCGATCTCCGGCCCGGCTTTGGTGTAGAGTACACTGTCACTGGCTTTGGCGATGGAACTGCCCTCCACATTGACGATGGACAGGGTGGGAGCGCCGCGCTTTTTCGCCTCAAAAAGGGCCTCCAGGGTATCCGCGGTCTCCCCGCTCTGGCTGATGAACACAACCAGAGTATTTTTTGTCAGCAGCGGGTCGCTGTAGCGAAACTCGCTGGACAGCACCACTTCCACGGGCAGGCGCGCCAATCTCTCAATGTTGTGTTTGGCTATGACCCCCACATGATAGGACGAGCCGCAGGCCACGATGTAGATCTTGTCCAGCGTTCTGGCAAACTCCGGACTGAGCGCGTCGGACAGATCGGCCCGCCCGTCTCGGATATGCTGCGCCACCGTACGGCGCACAGCCTCCGGCTGTTCCATGATCTCTTTGAACATATAGTGCTCATAGCCGCCCTTGTCGGCGGCGCCTACGTCCCAATCCACGGTCTCGCGCTTTTTCTCAATGGGGTCCAGAAAAGAAGAATAAAACGCCACACTGTCCCTGCGCACAACAGCAATCTCCTCGTCCTCCAAATAGCTGACGCTGCGGGTGTGCTCCAAAACCGCTATGACATCAGAGGCAAAGAAATTCTCCCCTTCCCCATAGGCCACGATGAGGGGCGCTCTGCATTTCACGGCAATCAGAGTACCCGGTTCGTCCTCACACATGACGCCCAGAGCATAGCTGCCTTCCAATTCCCGGACAGCCTGGGAAACCGCGTCCAGCAGATCACCCTTATAGTAAAAGTCGATGAGCTGCGCCACAACTTCCGTATCCGTCTCCGAGGAGAAATGCCTGTTCCGATGCTCCAGCATCTCTTTCAGCGGCATATAATTTTCGATGATGCCATTGTGTACAATGGCAATTCTTCCGTTTTCAGACAGGTGCGGGTGACAATTTTCCTCGGATGGCCTGCCGTGGGTAGCCCAGCGGGTATGTCCGAGACCGGAGGTTCCCGGCAGCGCCGCTCCGTCCTGAGTCTTGTCGCGCAGGACTTCAAGATGTCCCTTGGCCTTGGCGATTCGGAGTTGTTCCCCGTCCGAAACCGCCAGGCCCGCGCTGTCATAGCCCCTGTATTCCAGTTTTTTGAGGCCCGCGATTAAAATCGGCGCCGCCTGTTTGTTTCCCGTATAACCGACAATACCACACATAGAATAATATCTCCATATTCTGCCAATCTGGTTCGCTTTCCGGGGGCTTGCCTTTCGCAATCACCTATGAATGTTCCTATGGGGGATTATACGCCCAATCTGGCTCGTCTCATTTGCTCCGCCTCAGTAAAACTCTCCTTCGGCACATAGCCCGGTAGCGGCAGAATCTTTTGATGTACCGCGTCCAGAATCCAGTGCGGCTGAGGGAAGAACACATCATCGAACTCGTAGGGCGGCGTGATCCAGTTCTTCGCGCCGACCACCATGGGGGGTGCGTCCAGATCGTCAAAACAGAGTTCGGAGATGTTCTGGGCCACATCGTTCAAAAAACTCCCGCGCTGGCAGGCGTCGGACACCAGCAGCACCCGTCCGGTCTTTTTGATCGACTCCGCGATGCCGCTGTAGTCCAGCGGAACCAGGCTGTGCAGGTTGATGATCTCCGCCTCCAGGCCGTAGTCCTTCGCGAGAATATCCGCCGCGTCGCAGGCCCGGTACAGCGCCGCGCCCACAGTGAGGATCGTGAGATCTGTGCCTGTTCGCACCTTGTTCGTATCGCCGATTTTGATCTTATAGGATTCC
>WQUU01000180.1 GCA_009781925.1 Bacillota bacterium
CTACCAATGCGATAAACGGAGACTATAGAATCATTATCAGACCGGGGGATACCTATGATAATCATCGGGATTTCCCGTTCGACAATGCATTCAATGTGACTACTAGAGTACCGGTCACCGGTATCACCGGAACGCCGACAACAGCCACAGCGGGCACACCTCTGATGCTCTCGGGCACAGTTGTTCCGGCAAGCGCCACCAATAAGACCATCGTTTGGAGCGTGAAGAGCGCGGGGACAACCGGTGCCACAATCAGCGGCGGCAATATCCTGAACACAACCGGGATTGGAACGGTAACTGTCCGGGCATCCATAATAAACGGCCTTGCAGTTTCCACGGACTATACGCAAGACTTTGATATTGCCGTATCAGCGGCAGTTGCAAATAAACAGCAGCCGGCGGCGGTCACGGCTATCCGTTCGGCGCAAACGGCGTTCAATGTTGTGAAGGGCAAGACGCTGACGATCCCGTACGTGGTTGATCTTGCGTCCGGAGAGACCAAGGCGCCGGTGCTCACATGGATGAGTGACAAACCGGAAAATGTTTCCGTCGACCAAAACGGCAGAGTGAAGGGGTTGACTGCGGGTAAATCCGCGAAGATCACGATCAAGTCCGACAACGGCCAGTCGAAAACCTTCACGGTGAAAGTCGCGAAGGCGGCGGTGGGCGTCGCAAAAATCTCCGTCGTGAAGCCTCCGAAGACGATGGCGGTCGGAACGGAAAAAGACCTGAAAGTAAAGGTCAGCCCGGGCGCATCGACCAGCGTGGTTGTGAAGTTCTCGCTGGACAAGAAATCGGCAAAATACGTCACGGTGGACAAGGCCGGGAAGGTGACCGCACTCAAGAAAGGCACGGCGAAAATCACGGTCAAAGCCGGCGGCCAAAGCACGGTTGTCATCATCACGGTGAAATAGGTATAATAGGTCATGAAAGGGATAGTAAACCTTTGAAGCAATATCGATAAAAAGAGTCACGAAGGGAGAAAACAATGCAAAGAAAAGTTGGAAAGAGGTCAAGGGCACTGGCATGGTTCATCAGTTTTGCGCTGATAATCACGACGGTGGCGGTGTCGGGAACGGCTGCGTTTGCGTCGGAGAACGGAGGAAGCGGCGCGCCGGGCGCGAGCGTGGCGCAGGGAAGCGGCGATACGGGCGGTTCGGTCACAGCGCTCGCGAAGGCCAAAAAGTACACGGTCACCTTTGATGCGAACGGCGGGACGGTCAAGACAAAGATCAAAGCAGTTAAATACGGAAACCCCTATGGGTCGCTTGCAAAGAACCCGAAGCGGACAGGGTATACCTTCCTCGGATGGTTCACAAAGAAGAGCGGCGGGACGCAGGTTTTGTCGACGACAGTCTTCGGGCAAAAAAAGAATGTAGTGCTCTTCGCGCATTGGCAGGCAAACCAATATCAGGTCACGTTCAACGCAACGCCGTCGGCGGCGGTTGTCAAGGCGCTGCAAAAGAAGTATCCGGAGCTGAAGAAGAATTACTATGTGACGCCGGGCGCGATACAGGCGAGTGGGTACGCGCATGTAAGTTCTGTTGATTTCTTTTCAAACTTATTGCAAGTGACATTCGATAAAAAATTCGGGAAACTGCCGGATCAACCGAATTGGTATTACAACGACAGCTATCAACAAGGCGTCGGCGCCAGCGTGAACGGGACGATCCTGCATTTTACGGGATGGTATACAAAACCGATGGGCAAAGGTGTGAAAATCACATCCGGTACAAAAGTAAGCTTCACAAAGAATGCGCAGCTGTATGCGGATTGGGAGCCGGGCGTCGGTATAGCATTCTACCCGAACGGGTATAGTTACGACAATGGAGTTTGGACTGGTGCAGTTATTGACGGCAAGGATGTATTTGTGATCAAACAGGGTGCGAAGATAGGCAAACTTCCGACGCCAACATGGGCCGGCCATACCTTCCTGGGATGGTATACGGATCCGGTCGGCGGGACAAAGATCACTTCCTCCACGAGGCCAAAAACGCCTAAAACCGGCGGTATGAACTACTATTTCGCGCACTGGCAATAGTGAACAGGCGCTTTGAAAGCGAAGGATCACAAAATAAAAAATTATTCCGTGAAAGAGATTGTCTGGCTGATGCCGGCGATCTTTTTCACGTGTGTCGTAATGCTGATTGCGCGGATGTACGCGGGGCCGAGCTCGTATTCGTCGCTCGGGAACGTCTACTGGCTGATGGACTCCGGCACGACGAGCGACTTCTTTTTTTATTGGAAGACGGTGGCGGTGTATGTCTGCGCGGCGGTCGCGCTCGTCTTTCTCGGCGTCCGCGCGGCGCGCCGGGAACTGCGGATCCAAAGGACAAGGCTCTACTTCCCGCTTGCCGCTTACCTGCTGCTCGCGGCGCTGTCGGCGGCGTTCTCAAGCTACCCGGCGATTGCGTGGTTCGGGGCGGACGGCCTGTATTCGGGGAGCCTGTTCATCCTCTGCTGCGGGGTACTTGTTTTTTATATAATCAATACCGTGTCGGAGGAGCGGCACATCAAATGGATTGTCTACCCGCTCGGCGTAGCGATACTGCTCGCGTCTGTTCTGGGAATCACGCAGGCGGCGGGGTACGACTTCTTCCAGACGGCGGCCGGGCAGAAGCTTCTCACGCCGAATATCGTGATGGACAACGGCATGTTGATGTGGGACTTCATCGATTGGATGGACGAACAGGGGCGCTTGGCGCTGGAATTCCTCTTTACGAACGGCGAGGTTTACCAGACGCTCGGGAACCCGAACTATGTCGCGATGTACACGCCGCTCGTGCTCCCGCTGTTCGCGGTTCTCTTCCTGCGCGAAGAAAAATGGAACGGGAAGAAAGTCCTCTGGGCCGCGACCTTCGGATTGATCCTCTTTTCGCTGTTCGGTTCGCAGTCGACCGGCGGCGTTGTGGGGGCTGTCGTCTGCCTGATTGCCGCGGCGGCGCTCGGCGGCGGACAGTTCTTCCGGCGCTGGATTCCGCGCAAGGCGAACGCGGGGCGTATCCTGCCGATTGTCGGCATCCTCGCTGTTTGCGTTGTTACGGGCGGCGCATGGCTGGGGCGCGACGCGGCGAAGAACCTCGTGGAAAGCGTCGGCGTGGACTCGGTACCCCCCGTTATCGCGCAGGCGGCGGCGGGGGCGTATCAGGAAAGCGATATGCAGGACTGGACGAGGCCGCCCGGCAGCCGGCACAAAATCGATTATTTGATTTCGGGAAAAGACGGGGTACAGGCAAGCGTGGATGGCGCCGCGTTCATCCTGACGCAAGACGGGGCGCCCGGCGCGCCGGCCTTCGTGACCGTCACGACGTCGGCAGCCGGGGACGGAAATCCGGCGGTCTCCATGACGCTGGAAGGCGAGCAGCGTGTGTGGAGCTTTGAGAAGACGGAAGACGGGTATCTGTTCGTCAACGATATCGGGAAGCTCACAGCGATCCGCCCGGCGGCGCATATCGGCAACGATACGAGGCTCGGCCTGGGCACGGGGCGCGCCTACACCTGGTCCAGGACCGTGCCGCTGCTGCGGGACACGCTGCTCCTCGGGCGCGGCCCGGACACCTTTGCCCTGTACTTCCCACAGGATGATTATGTCGGCAAGTATAACGGGAACTGGGACCTGCGCGCGATTCTCGACAAGCCGCACAACCTGTACCTCGGCATCGGTTTCGGCACGGGCGTGCTCTCGCTGCTCTGCTGGCTGGCGATGGTCATCGGGTATCTTGTCTGGAGCTGGCGGCTGTACCGGAAACGGGCAGCGCGGGCTGCCGAAGCCGCCCGTGAAGAATCGACTGAAGAAAAACCGCCGGCAACTGACGCCGGGTCTTTCACAGCTGACGTCGGGCGCGGGATTGCGATCGGCGTTGTCGGCTTCCTCGCCGCGTGCGTGGCCTATGACGGCGTGTCCAGCGTGATGCCGCTGTTTTACGGCCTCCTCGCGCTCGGGGTCGTGTGCAACAGCTTCGTCGCGAGGCAGGCGAAAGCTTCTGTTCGCGCTCAGACCGATCAGTAACTGTACCGCCGAAACACAGGTCTTGCCGTATGGTTTTCGCGGCAAGCGCCTCGGGGTTTATGCTCGAGGATAGGGACACTTCAATACTGTCACCTCAGAGACCCATTTGTGCCGAATAAATGACAGTTTGGCGATGGCTTTCTTTTCGGGCCGGCGGGAGGCGGCCAAAACTGTCACCCCAGAGAGGGCACTGAAAAAAGACTGTTTTCCAAAAAGAAATAGACAACATTATTCATGTAATAGATATCTATATAGAAAAAGTGGGGGGAACGCTAAAGCAGAGGATTAAGCAGGCGCCATCTCGCTTGCCATCTCACTCAATTTCACGATTCTTTTTGC